>NZ_JALKVM010000067.1:0-26140 GCF_057440575.1 Johannesbaptistia floridana | reverse complement strand
ATTGATTCTCGCCTGTTGGCCAATTTAGTACTTTTGTTCTGGTGCAAGATATGAGTTAAAGGTAGTTGTCCCAATACTGCTCGGTTAAGAGAAAATTATTGATTAGAGTAAGGTTGAAAGGAGATTAGGTACAAAGCCAAAAACCCCTCTCCCTGCTCAGAAGCTCCCTGCTCCCTGCTTTCTCAGAAGGAATATGTTTGATTCAAAACCTACGCAGTATTGGGTAGTTGTCCAGGTTTCGGCCAAGGTTCTTTAACTTTTTTACCAATTGCGAGTATGCTTATGTCTTTCTTTGGTAATGAAGACCTCTATCAACCAGACTTAGATATGAGCGAAGCAGGAAGAACTCTAGGTTATAAACTAGAAGTAATTGGAAAAGGTTTACAAATGGGACAAGTAGCTAAACCTCTATTTCCTATCAAATGGGAGGAAGGATTAGAACGTCCTCTTGAAGAATGGAGACAGGAGTTGAATATAAAACCTGTTACAGAGCGGTTTTATAGTTGGTATACTCGTCCAGAATTGGCCGCAGCTATTGTTTGATTTAGCGCTGAGATTAAAACTTTTGTTAACTGCAAACTAACCCAAAAAAGAGCTCTTGCTCACCAAAAGTTAGCAAGAGCCGCTTATTACTAGATGTACATCGAGAGGCAAAATAATTTTAACCTTGTGGAGTGATAGGTACTTTTCCTGTAGAAGTCTGTTTTTCTAATGTCCCATAGAGGCGATTAAGAGCATTGAGATAAGCTCTCGCAGAAGCTACAATTATATCTGTATCGGCAGCATGACCGGAATAAATGCGGTTTTGATGTCTCAAACGAATGGTAACTTCTCCCATAGCATCAATACCTGCGGTAACTGACTTCACGGAGAACTCAATTAACTCATTGGGAACTTCAACTACACGATTAATCGCTTTGTAAACTGCATCTACAGGCCCAGTGCCAATCGCCGCATCAGTCAGTTCTTCTCCGCTTGGAGTACGTAGAGTCACAGTAGCTGTGGGGCGAGAATGGTCTCCAGAAGATACCTGTACCAATTCTAGATGAAATAAATCAGGTACTTGTTGAATCTCGTCGTTGATGATTGCTTCTAAATCCCAATCAGTAACTTCTTTTTTCTTATCTGCGATATCTTTGAAAGCTAAGAAAGCCTTATTTAGTTCATTCTCTGATAATTCAAAACCGAGTTCTTTCAAACGACTACGAAAGGCATTGCGACCGGAGTGCTTACCCAAAATAATTTGATTGTTAGTCAACCCAATAGATTGAGCGTCCATAATTTCGTAGGTTTGCTTGTGTTTTAGTACTCCATCTTGGTGAATACCTGATTCGTGGGCAAAAGCATTAGAACCAACAATGGCTTTATTGGGTTGCACTGCCATGCCAGTTAGATTAGATACTAGGCGGGAGGTTTTATATATCTGTGTTGTGTCTATATTTGTCAAAGGTTCTGTTGATTCAGGAGTTCTTCCCAAAAAAGGATTAAAGTATTGGCGACGTACGTGTAAAGCCATCACTAATTCTTCTAGGGCGGCATTTCCTGCTCTTTCCCCAATACCATTGATGGTACATTCTAATTGTCTTGCTCCATTTTTCACTGCTTCTAGGAAGTTGGCTACAGCTAAGCCTAAATCATCGTGACCATGGACTGAAATAATTGCTTGGTCTATATTTGGTACATTTTCTTTTATGCCTCGAATCAGAGCTCCAAATTCACTAGGAGTTGTATACCCTACTGTATCAGGTATATTTACTGTTGTTGCCCCAGCTTTGATTGCTGCTTCTAGTACTTGGTAGAGAAATTCTGGGTCACTTCTGCCTGCATCTTCTGGAGAGAATTCTACATCATCTACAAATGATTTCGCATAGCTTACCATCTCTTCTGTGATACTAAGTACTTCTTGACGAGTTTTTCTAAGCTTATATTCTAAATGTATATCAGATGTAGCAATAAATGTATGAATACGAGGTTTTGCCGCTGGTTCTAAAGCCGATGCTGCTGTTTTAATATCGGCTTGAGTTGCCCTAGCTAAGCCGCAAATAGTTGGGCCTGATTCTGTTCCTACTTCTGCGGCTACTCTTTTTACTGCTTCAAAATCTCCTGTACTCGCAAAGGGAAAACCTGCTTCAATTACGTCTACTCCCAGACGAGATAAGGCGCGAGCGATCGCTATTTTCTCTTCTACATTTAGAGTAGCTCCTGGGGATTGTTCTCCATCCCTTAGGGTAGTATCAAATATTATGATTTTATCTGTTTGATTATTCATGACTATTGGTGGTATTTATTAGAGTTCGGGTAGAGATTTCAATTATAGCCTTTGGTTATTTTTCTAATCATTTTTTTCTATGCGATCGCGTATATCGTTCAAGTCTACATATCTATCCGTAGCATTCCTTAATTCTCTTGCAATCATTCCTTCTGTGGAGACTACAGTTATGTGAGTATTTTTCGAGCGTAATAATTCAATTGCCCTTTCAAAATCTCCATCTCCACTGAATAAAATTACTCTATCATACTGATCTACTGTATTAAACATATCCACGACTATTTCTATATCTAAATTAGCTTTTTGGGAGTACTTTCCTGAGCTGTCATCATAGTATTCTTTCAGTATTTTAGTTCTTACTGTGTATCCCAAACTAATTAAAGCATCTCTAAATCCTCGTTGATCTTGAGAATCTTTTAATCCTGTATACCAGAAAGCATTGATTAAATTAACATGAGGATCATCGGTAAAATAGACTAATACTTTTCTTGGATCAAAAAACCAACCATTTTTTTGTTGTGCATAGAACATATTGTTGCCGTCTACAAAAATCGATAAACGATCTCTGACACAGGCATGGTAATTACCAGTATAATTCATAGAAGTTAAACCTAGTGATTAAATTTATAAAATAGAAAACTATTTAATATTTAATCTATTATTTTAGCAAATTAGTAAACCTTTAGGAGTAACTAAACTAACTGAAGATAGTAAAATCAGACAAAACAAACTTATAACTCATAACCCGTATTTTTTTTAAAGCTACATTCATCTTTCTAGCATAATAATTAAATTAAACCTTTGAATATGCCTTGAGGACGAATAAACAAAATCAAGATCATAATAACAATAGCTACAGCTAACTTATACTGAGATCCTAACCAAGGAACACTTAATTCTTGTGCTAAACCAATAACTAAAGCACCAGCAATAGCTCCATAGGGGTTACCAATGCCGCCTAAAATCACTGAAGCAAATAGAGGTAAAATCAAAAACCAGCCAAGATTAGGACGAATTCCATAGAGTAAGCCATACATAGATCCTGCTAAAGCTGTTAAAACTCCTGTAACTATCCAGGTAAAGATTACTACGATTTCTACATTAATCCCGGAGATTCTAGCTAAATCCACATTATCAGCTACTGCTCGCATAGCTTTACCGATTTTAGTTTTCTGAAGTATGAGATGTAAGGCTAAAATTGCCAAAATAGCCAGCACAATCACAATAATACGCTCAACTAAGTAAAAAGAAACTGCAAAACCGAAAATATTTACTTCTCGGATAACTGGTAAATCATAGCTTTGATTGGTGCTACCCCAAATAATCAGGATGATGCTTCTGAGAAATAATGCTAAGCCAATAGAGATAATAATTAAAGAGGTGGGGCTGGCGCGGCGATCGCGCATTAGTTTCCATAGTAATTTTTCTGATATTAGCATAGCGATAGTGGCACCTATACACCCTACCACAGTTGCCAACCATAGATTTACTCCTTGACTATTAGCAACCCAAGTTAAATAAGCTCCCAAAGTCATAAAATCTCCGTGAGCAAAGTTAGATAGTTTCAAAATTCCATAAGTTAGTGTTAATCCTATTGCTGCTAGAGCGATGATACTCCCTAATGATAGACCATTAAAGATTAATTGAGGTACATCCATAGCCTTTGCTTATTTTTCCTCCAATTCGTAAAACCTATAGAGTAAATATAGCTTTTTCTCTAGATTACTTTCATTGTTTTTTGATTGTGAATTACAGTTTAAGCATTTTTCCGAATTAATATTCAAAAAAAATTATATTAATAAATGTTAATAAAAATGGTGTTGTTTTCTTGTTTACAATTAAGAATTATTAATTTTTTACTTACTATTACTGCTGCTCACGTCAACATAATCTTAAAGTAAAACTTAGTAAATTTAAGAAAATTAACGATTTTGCTACTTAATATCTAATATTGTTGTTTTTTTACCATTAAAATTCTTTATTTTCTATAATTTAGCTTTATTTGACTAAAAACACTCTTTGAGTTCTATTTGAATTTTATCGCTATCAAGGATTACTTGAGTATTTATACTCAAATTAAATTTATTTAGGTTGTGATAGATTAAAAAAACTAAAGTCAGAAAAAAGAAATCTTAAACAATAAAAAAATAATTAAATAAATATTGAGGAAATAATTATTATGAGACATTACCGCGATGAATGGATTCAAGACTGGTGTCAAGAAAATGGCTGGACAGACTTATTTAAAGAAAGAAGTCTGTATTGGGCATTTCCACCAGGTGCTGTGATGCCAGAACCCATTCCGGTAAAAGTATTAAAATTAATTAAAGCTGAGAAAGGACTATGTACCCAAGAAAGAATTTGGTTAGGTATAGCCGCAGCAATTACCTGTTTATCTATATTGAGTATCTATTGCACTCAATGTCCATTGCCTCTAGTATTAGCGTTTGCTTTTAATGCTATTACAGTTGCTCAACTAGAAGTAGAGTATGCGTGACTTGACGGGGTGACAACAAAATTATGTAATCAAGATATTACAAAAAAAAGTCTCTATAATGCTTCAGAATATCTTGATTTAACTTATGAAGATTTCAAAATTTATCATTTAGGAAATTAAGTAATTTTACTTAAAAATTTTCTCCCTGCTCCCGTGCTCCGGTGCTCCCTGCTATACAAGAGTTTCAGAGTTGCTTATAAAGCATAGGACTTTAGGGGTGAAAGAAAAAAACTATATTCTTTGTTTCAAGCATAAAACTTGATGCTTATGTATTTCCGCGCTTCCGTGTCAGGCGTGCGCGTTCACGCTTCGCAAAGAAGCGCTCTTGTCGCACCGCAATTCCGAATTCCTTTGACCTCCATTCCCCTCACCTTATTCAGGTAAAAATATTGCTTTACTAATTCCTGATTCTCATCTCGATCAAAAAACTCTTCAAAAAATAGTTACAGCCTTTGATGCAGCTTTTACTTGTTACCATAAAACCACTAATCGATTACCGGAGAAAAACTTTAATTACAATGGTTTAGTCACTATTGCCGTTGTTCCAGAAACTTGTGGTGCTGGATGTGGCTTTCTTGGCTTCACAGGCATAGAAATAACTTATTTGCATCTTTTCTATTTGAATTGAACAATTTGTATGGGGAGGATTTTTTAAACAGTATTTGGCTGCACAAACTACTCAAGATGCTGTTGATAACTTTATCATAGCAGCATCTCTAGCTGCTTCAGAAAATTTAGCTACTTTGTTCACAGAAAAATGGCGTTGGCCATTATCGCCAAAAGCATACGAAGAACTTAGATCAATTTTCTCTTGAAAAATTACAAAATACTGTTAACATAATTCATATATTGTTAATATTTGACTACATTTTATTTAATTATGAGTGGAGAAAAATCAAATTAAATGCTTAGGAAACAAATAATTAATGGCTAGAGGAAACAAACGGGGAGTAGCATCAGCAAACTTTTGCTTAATTAGGCGGGTTTCTATGTCAATCTCCCTAGGAATCTGTTCTAATCTAGTTTTCAAACTGAGACGGTTACGTTCAAATTGTTCTTTTTCAATAGGGTTAAATAAATCTAATTGTACTGGTTGTTCTGACTGAGTGATTTCCCGTTGAATACTATTTTGTAAATCCGTTAAGATACTAGTAATTTGATTAACTTCCCTAGCACAATGATTATCAAGAATACGTTCTAAGGACTTACAGCGATCGCTACCCCGTCTATCTAAACTCCGCAGCAAAGGTTCACTATATACATTCCACAATTCGGCTAATTTTTGTTGAATTTGAGGAGGTAAAGGATCTCCACTATAGGTATATTCTAGGAGTTTTTCTATTTCTGTGACACCTAAAGGCTGATATTTACCTTCTTTGAGGATACCTCCGGTGGTAATTACTTCATCATGGAGACGTTGATAGGTGCCGCCTAAAATTACTAAACGTCCATAAACAATAATGGTGGGAAATTCTATATTTCTTCCGGGAACAATTCTACCAGAAACTCGATTTAACTTATACTGATATTGGTTACTACTCTCTCTTGACCAAATTTCTGTGCGCAGTATTTTTAGAGATAATTGCACAACACGATGGTTTAAATGAATTAAGACGCGGTCATCTCTACCTACGGCTAAATCTGGATCAAAGACCACAGGACGTATTCTACCTGTATGGGGATGGGCTAATCCACCAGTACAAACACTCCAACTACCTGTAAGTTCTGGTAACTTGTATACACCTGGTTCTGATTCTACTGGTTTGAGCCGGGGTTGTTTAGTTAATTCTAAGCCGACATTGACTACAGTGCGAAGATTCTCAGGAGTAATATGTAAGTTTAGCTTGGTTTCTTCTAAGTGTTCTTTGATCCGTTCGATTTGCTGTTTAATTTTGCGTTCAAATTTGAATAATTTTCTAATTGGTTCAGATTCTTTTTCTGCTGTACTAGTTTCTAAGAAGAGACGTTTACCCAGCATAGCTTCTTCCACTTGGTTAGCGATGACAGGGCCTACTTTACCTAAATCTTCGCGAATATTATTAATTTTGAGGACTGCACGCATGAGAAATTCTAAATCTCCTGCTAAATCTCCTATTCGTCCTGATTGTGCTTGAATATCTGAGAATTTCTTACTATCATAATTTTTGCCAACAAAGTGATAGATATTGACTTGGGGAGATTTTTGTCCGTGGCGGTCAATACGTCCATTTCTCTGTTCTAAACGATTAGGATTCCAGGGAATTTCGTAATGAATCAAATTATCACAATAATTTTGTAAATCTAATCCTTCGGAAGCGGCATCAGTGGCTAAGAGTATTCTAACTGGGGATAAGTCGGGACTAGCTTGGAAGGCGGCTTTAATTTTTTCTCTTTCTTGAGAGTTCATCCCTCCGTAAAGAGTCATCAGGCGATCTCCTTCTACCAGGTCAAATTGAGAGAAGATTTCGTATAACCATTTTTGGGTGGCGCGGTATTCTGTAAAGATGATGATGCGGGCATTAGTCCATTCTTGATTGATTCTAATTGTGTTGTTAATCCAGTCAAGGAGGGCGATTGCTTTTGTATCTGGCTGAGTTACTGCGGTATTTGCCCAATCTGTCAGTTGTTCTAGTAGTTGAGTTTCTTGGCTACTTAGGGGAGAAAAGAGAGTAGTGGTAGAGGCGATCGCTTCTGCTGTAGAGTTTTCGTAGATTTCGTCATCGGCGAATTCTTCATCAATTTCTTCTAGTTTGCGTTTAAGAATGCCCACAGTTGGTTTAGATAGGCGTTGGTTAATTCTCCCTCCTGTTTCTAAGGTTTCACGATGTTTTTCTATGGTAGTTAAAAAGGCTGCCGGACAAGAAAATAAACGTTTTTTCAGAAGTTTTAGTACAAATTCAGTTGCTGTAGCTTCTACTGAGTCTTCAATAGCTTTTTGTCTTAACTTTGTATATTCTACTAGCCAAGCGTGGGCTTGTTTTTCTTCGGTGGTATAGTCTACTGGAATTGCTTGTAACTGACGCCCAGGAAATCTGGGACTCCCATCCCATTTTGGTGGTAATTCCTGTTTTAAACGTCTTACCATCACTACTTCTAACTGATTTTTATCTGGTTTTACACCCCGGGCAAAACGTTGAGAGTCTAGTAATTCCAACAAGGCTGTAAAACTTTCTGGGTAGCCGTTGTGAGGTGTAGCGGTTAAAAATAGTTTATTTTCAAAATGAGGTGCTAGGGTGCGAATAGTTTGGGTGCGTTTGGAATCGATAGCATAGTTACCTCCTCCCGACGGGGCAATATTGTGGGCTTCATCAACTATTAGTAAATCGAAGCGTCGGGGATAGATTGATTCTCCTGATTGTGGTAGGGAATTTTTGAGTAAGCGTATGGCGCGATCGCTTTTTATGTAGTCGATGGAGGTAATTAGGCGAGGAAACTGTACCCAGGGATTTACATGTATGTTTCTTTTTCTCCTCAGCCATTTCATAAAACTATTATCGACAATGTGGAATTCCAAGCCAAATTTATCGCGCATTTGCTCTTTCCATTGGATTTGTATAGCTGAAGGGCAGATAATTAGTATTGAGCGTACTTTTTGGCGAATTGTCAATTCCTGTGCCACCAACCCTGCTTCTATAGTTTTTCCTAACCCTACATCATCGGCGATGAGGAGATTTACTCTGGGCATTTGTATGGCACGAATCACCGGATCTAATTGATAGTCTTCTATTTCAATCCCACTGCGAAATGGTGATTGAACGTTCCGAGTATCTGTCGTTGATGTTGTTATCCACCGTACTGCATCTAAGAAAGCTTCTAATGTTTCTGGTGTATCAAATTTTTTGGGGTAGGGAATTTCTCTAATTTTGTATATTTTCGCGTCGAGTTCTAATTCCCAAAATACTTCTAATTCTTCTCCGAGGGTTTCATCGTCGATACAGGTTAATCTTACTACATGTTTTCCTCTTCTATTCTGATGCTCTGGTGATAATTCTCTGGGCATCTTACTAATATTTGTTACTGTGTAGCGTAGTCCTCTTACTTCTACTACTTGCCCTGGTGTTGGAATAGTATTTATTTGGCCAACTTCACTCATGATTTATAGTTTCAAGAATATTAGTTATTTTTTGTTTTCTTGTTGACTTGGCTGTTGTACAAATTTAACTTGTACAACAGCAGAGCCTATTTGTTAATTTTTTATGGCGCTTAGCATGGTCTCTGTCAAGGTTGATTCTTGCATTTCTTCAATAGTAATAGTATTTACAATATCGAATTTAGCTCCTGCACCTTGTAATTGGTCGTCTAAAGCTTTCAAAAAATTTGTTGCCCGAGTATCGTGGCCTACTTGAATCAGGGAGATAGTAATTTCTTCTTTTTTGTCTATTTGCCTAGAAGCATCGATAATTGTACGCATTACTGCTTTACGATTATCTGGTTCACCATCTGTAATTACTAAAATTGTTTCTCCTTCTGCTTTTGCTTTTCCTGCCGCTTTACGTTCTAAATAGTTAATCAAGGCATCTTCTAGCACTCCTGCTAAATCAGTGCGTCCCATTGGGTCATTTTCGTCAAAAATTTGTCTAACTTTTTCCGCTGTCACGTTATCATAACGTCGAAATTTACCTGAAAAAAGATACACAGTGATGCCATCTGGATCCTCTTGTTCACATTTTTTTGCTATCGCTATAGTAGACTCTCTAACGATATCCCAACGAGTCCTGTTTTCTGCTTTGTCTGTAGTAGACATACTATTACTCTTATCTATAATTATAGTATAGTCACGTTCTGGCATTGAGATCAAACCTCCTATTATTACCTTTTTCCTTAGCTTAAGGGTAAATTCATGCTATGTCTTGAAAAATACTGATTTTGATCATATTTGCTATTTTTCTTTTGCTATTTTTCTTTTGCTATTCTTCTTCAAAAACAAAATCAAAGTTTAATTCTAGTACTCCTAATCCTAATTCTTCTGGGTCTAAGAGTTTAATTTCAAATAAACCTAGTATATCTTTGGGTTGAGGGTTTCCTGCTGTAGCTCCTTTTATCCCCATGGCAATCAATAAATTACAGTAACCCCCGTGAATATCTACTTCCTCGTACCATTCCATTAGGGATTGACTAAAATTGTTATCATTCTCCGAATCGTCTATATCATTATCATTGTCGATATTATTATCATTATCGATAAATTCGCCGATTAAATATAATTCTCCCTGATTAGTTAGGGCGATCGCCAATTCATAGGTTATTTCTGCCCAGCTATCTTCTCCTTTTGTAAAACATAGTCCCTGTAAACCTCCTGCTTCATTTATTTTTTCAATCATTGCCTGGGCTTTTGGTCTAGAGGTTTGAATCAACAAGACTGGTATCTCTTTTTCTGGGTAATCGTTTAATTCGTTAATTGGTAAGGCTTGCACATAAGTTTGAGCGCGTTGTTTAAATTGTTCCACCAATTCTCTTGGTAATACGTCTAGATTATATATGGCTTCTTCGGGAATTAAATCTTCGTTTATGGGGAATTTTTCTTCTTCTTGTCTTTTTATTTCCTCTAATTCCGCGTTTTCGAGCATTTCTATTAATTCATTGGTTACCTCTGGCATCGTCGAAACATTTACCGATACTATTTCTTTTTGTTCTTCTCCTAGAGGAATAGTTACCCGATGACGTTTTTTGAGTAGTTCTACTTTTTCTTGATTTAATTTATTCCTTGAGCTTTTGCAAAATTGTAATAGGGCTTTCAAACCTAGATATATCGCCATTGCCTCTTCTTCTTCTTGAATTGGGCGTATTCCTTCTAGGGGATGAACGCTGCCATATACGGGAAAAATAGCTGTCGCTGGTACTTCTGCTAAATCTAAGTCATCATTGTCTTCTATACTCAGTTGATTTGGTTTTAGTTCGTAACTTAAAAACCAACAATCTTGTCCTAAAAAAGCACTTTCTAGTTGACCTACTGAGTCTTCCGATAGTACCGCTGACCTAAATTGTCTCATGGAATCCAAAGACCTGTAGAGAATTACTCCGTACTTTTTCCCTAGCATTCCCATTACACAGGCGTATAGTTTATCTATGTCCCAACGATTAATTTCTAGGGCCACTATGTCATGGTCTGCTAATAAATTCCAAGGAGCTGTCCGCCACAGTTCGTAGCCAATTTTTTCTAAAAGTATTTCATATTGTGCTGATATTGTATTCTCGCTTTCTTTATCAACTACTTCAAAGGTACGAAACAGTTCATCTATCAAGGGTAACTCTGGTACATAATCCACCGAAATTTCTAAGTTTTGCAGGGCCCCTCTCAAAAAAAACTGAATTTCGCGATTTTGCACTACTATTTTCTGGGGTCTGGCTGGTTGAGCTGGATTATGGGGGTTTTCTATTGCCCGCAGAAAAGTTCTCACTATTGCTTCTAATCCCATTTCTGCTGGGACAATATCCATAGCTCTAACTAAACCTTCTACTGCATCGACCCATATAATACATTCGCGATTTTCCTCTTCATTTATTTCTCCCTCTGAACCCACCCCTGACAAGGGACGGCGATCCCCTTCCCATATTGTGGGAGTTTGTGGGATTTTTTTTAACCGACGCATAGTTGTCTGAGGTAGAGCATTCATAGACTTTTAACTTTTTTTAACTTTACTTGAGAGTTTTAATTTAACACTGATAATTTAACACTGATAATTTAACACTGAGTTGTAATCAGACTGAGGATTTTTCCCTTCTGAATTATACTCTGAATTAGAAGTAGCTAATAATAGGCCATATTCGATGCCTTCTACTAGGGCTAAGTAAGAGGCATCTAAAATATTAGTAGATACTCCCAAGGTTGTCCAGCGTTCTTCACCATTGCTTGATTCTACCAAAACTCTGGTTTTTGCTGCTGTACCTTTATTCCCATCTAAAATACGCACTTTGTAATCACTCAGATGAAATGAAGCTATTTCTGGATAAAATTTCACTAGTGCTTTGCGCAATGCTTGATCTAATGCTGATACTGGACCATTAGCTTCTGCTACTTCTAAAAGTTCTTTTCCGTTTACCGCTACTTTGATTGTAGCTAGAGCATTATTTTCAGGATATTCTCCTGTTTGAAAAATATCTGTTTGAAAAATATCTCCTTGGAAAATGTCACAGTGTACTTGAAATCCTCGCAATTGAAACATTTCTTTTCTGTTGCCTAAGGCTTGACGAATTAATAGTTCAAAACTTGCCTCTGCTGCTTCAAATTGATAACCCTGACTTTCTAGTTTTTTCAGTTTAGCTAGGATTTCTTTGGCCACTGCGTTGTCTTTGGTTAATTCTATGCCAAAACTCCGAGCTTTCGCCAGAACATTGCTCAATCCTGATTGCTCTGAAATTACTACTCTGCGATTATTGCCGATGCTTTCTGGTTTTATATGTTCATAAGTCAAGGGATTTCTTTCCACTGCCGATACATGAATACCGCCTTTGTGTGCAAAGGCTGAGCGACCTACAAAGGGTGCGTGTTCATCTGGTGCTAGATTGACAATTTCACTAACTGAGCGACTCATGGCAGCTAATTGACGCAGTTGTGTTTCTCCTAAACAATGATATCCCATTTTCAGCTCTAAATTAGGTATCAAAGTACATAAATTTGCATTCCCGCATCTTTCTCCGTAACCGTTTATCGTTCCCTGTACCATAGTTGCTCCGCTTCTAACTGCTTCTAGGGAGTTAGCTACTGCGGTTCCTGAATCGTTATGGGCATGAATTCCTAATTGAATTTCTTTTTGGCTTTCTTTGGTTAATATTTCCCTTACTTGTGTGGTTATTTCACTAATTTCGTGGGGTAAAGTGCCGCCATTAGTATCACAAAAAACCAACCATTCAGCCCCCGCTTCTCTAGCTGCTTTTAGGGTCGCCATCGCATATTCTGGGTTATTTTTATACCCATCGAACCAATGTTCTGCATCATAAATTACCCTTTTTTTGTGAGATACTAGGTAGGCTATTGTATCTGCGATCATTGCTAGATTTTCTTCGAGACTGGTTTTTAAACCCTCAGTTACGTGTAAATCCCATGATTTCCCAAAAATAGTTACCCAATTAGTATCGGCTGAGATAATTGCTTGTAGCATCCTATCCTTAGCTGGGTCTTGGTTGGGACGACGAGTCGAGCAAAATGCCACAATCTCTGCTTGTTTTAAAGATTCTTGTTTTAGTCTCCAGAAAAATTCTACATCCTTAGGGTTAGCTCCAGGCCACCCTCCTTCTATAAAATTAATACCTAGATTATCTAGTTTATGAACTATTTTTAATTTATCTTCTAGTGATAGGGAAATTCCTTCTCGCTGTGCTCCATCTCTAAGGGTGGTATCATATAGCCAAATTTTGCCATCTTGATTAGATTTATACATTCAACTTTTTAAACTAAGTATTTGTAATTATTTACCTAAATTAGCTATTAGTTAACTAGTTAATCTTGAGTTAGGATAACCTAAATTTAACAAATATAAGTATATCATAGTTACTTATTTTACATATTTTTATCTTAGTTGACAAAATTATCCTCATCTTTTTCTTTTAGCTTACTTAACTTTATAGTTATTAAGACTGGTTAAAGTGATCATTGTGGTTTATCTTGGTTAGTCATTTAAAAAAAAATAGTAAAACTTGACAAAACTTAATATAATAGGTTTTAGTAGTGATAAGTATAAATTCTTAGTTAATCATGATCAGCAACATTCCTTGGCTTACAGCAATCATAATTTTTCCGATGTTAGGAGCTTTAGCTATACCTTTACTACCAGACAAAGAAGGTAAAACAGTAAGGTGGTATTCATTGGCAGTGGCCCTAATTGATTTTTACATAATGATTTACGCTTTCTGGAAATCTTATAACTTAGAAGAGACTAGTTTACAGATGAGAGAAAGCTACAGTTGGGTACCTCAAATCGGTTTAAACTGGTCTTTAGGAGTTGACGGATTATCAATGCCCTTGATTGTGCTATCGGGCTTAATTACTACATTGGCTTGTTTAGCGTCCTGGAAGATTGAGCATAAACCAAAACTATTTTATTTTTTGATTTTAGTATTATTCAGCGCTCAAATTGGGGTATTTGCTGCCCAAGACTTATTATTATTCTTTATCTTTTGGGAATTGGAGTTAGTTCCAGTTTACCTGTTGATTTCGATTTGGGGTGGTAGTAAAAGACGCTATGCGGCCACCAAATTTATTCTCTACACAGCCTTAGCATCACTATTCATCCTACTTTCAGCATTGATCCTCGCTTTCTCAGGAGATGTAGTAACCTTTGATTTAAGCCAATTAGCGGCAAAAGATTACTCTCTAGCTGTACAGGTTTTAGCTTATGTAGGTTTCTTAATTGCCTTTGGAGTGAAACTTCCTCTTTTCCCTCTCCACACCTGGTTACCAGATGCTCACAGTGAAGCACCAGGGCCAATATCAATGATATTAGCAGGGGTTCTTCTGAAAATGGGAGGTTATGGTCTAATTCGCATGAATTTAGAGATGCTTCCTGAAGCTCAAATCAAGTTTGCCCCTCTCTTAGTAATTCTCGGGGTAATCAACATAGTTTACGGTGCTTTTAGTGCCTTTGGACAAACTAACTTAAAAAGACGTCTTGCTTATTCTTCAATTTCCCACATGGGTTTTGTCTTAATTGGAATTGCCTCCTTCACTGAATTAGGTTTAAATGGAGCAGTTTTACAGATGCTTTCCCATGGTTTAATAGCCGCGGCCTTATTCTTCCTCTGTGGTTCTACCTATGAAAGAACTCATACTCTCATGATGGACGAAATGGGTGGTTTAGCCAAACAAATGCCTAAGATTTTCGCTTTATTTACAGCAGCATCTTTAGCATCTCTAGCCTTACCAGGTATGAGTGGTTTTGTAGGAGAATTAACTGTTTTCCTAGGTGTAACTACAAGCGATGTCTATAGTTCAGTGTTTAAAACTGTGGTTATCTTCTTAACTGCTGTAGGATTGATTTTGACTCCTATTTACTTGTTATCGATGCTAAGAGTAGTATTCTACGGCAAGGAGAATAGCGAGTTAAATCTAGAAGGTTATTCCTTAGATGCGAAACCAAGGGAGTTATTTATTACAGTTTGTTTGTTAATTCCCATTATTGGTATTGGTTTATATCCCAAGTTAGCCACCAGCACATACGACCTCAAAACCATTGAAGTGGCGACTAAAGTTCGAGCAGCTTTACCAGTAATCGCTCAACAACAAGAGATAAATCCTCAAGGTAATTTAGTAGAAGGAAATCTAGTTGCTCCTGATTTGATTTAAAGTAGAATATCCCTGTTAATCTTATCTTTTTACCTCAAGCTATGGCTTGAGGTTTTTTACTGCTATATTACTATCATCAAAGTTCAAAATCAAAATGATAAAAATCAGCTTTTCAACTAATTAATTATCTAAAAAAGTGGAATTTTAGTTAGTTGAAAAAAATTCACATCTTGGCTATACCTATATAAAGATTGTTTTATAAGTATGTGTGAGGAAATTTAAGTACAATGGCTACATTTATAGTAAGTAATCTTGATGATTCAGGTAGTAACAGTTTACGGGATGTAATTAATAGGGCTAATGCAGCGACTGGTCCAGATATCATTAATTTTGATTTATCTCTCAATAATGGTAGGATTTCTTTGGTAAGTGGTTCATTAACAGTAACTGATGAGTTAACTATAGATGCTTCGGGTTTAACTGAGGGGATGACGATTGAGGGGAATAACAGTTTTGGGTTATTTGAGGTAACTAGCAGAAGTTTTACTATAGATAACTTGACTCTTACAGGAGGAAGTGCTAGTAACAGTGGTGGTGCGATTAGTTCTAATAATAATGTATTTGTTAATAACTCTACGATATCTGGCAACTCAGCAGCATACGGTGGGGGTATTTATTCATTAACAAATACAAATATAAATAATTCTACAATATCTGGCAACTCAGCAGCATACGGTGGGGGTATTTATTCATTATACGATACAAACGTATATGATTCTACGATATCTGGCAACTCAGCAAATTCAGGCGGGGGTATTTTTTCAAGTTATGATACAAATATGATCAATTCTACGATATCTGGCAACTCAGCAAATTCAGGCGGGGGTATTTATTCCGTTGACAATACAAATATAACTAACTCTACGATATCTGGCAACTCAGCAAATTCAGGCGGAGGGATTTTTTCGTATAATGGCGAAAACAATATCAACAATAGTATTATCGCTGGTAATACAGCTCCTAATGATGCCAATATATCTGGTAGGATTGGTCAAAATAACAACAACATTATCGCCTCTTCGGCTAGTGGTATTATGGAAACGACCCTAGGGGATAATGGAGGAGATACTCAAACCCTAGCTTTACTTCTTGGTAGTCCGGCGATTAATGCGGGGGATAATAGTTTGGCTGTAGATTTAAATGGTAATCTCCTAATTACTGACCAAAGAGCACTAAATCGCTTTGTAGGTACTGTAGATATGGGCGCTTTTGAGGAACAACAAATTCCTATACCAATACCAGAACCTGTAGGGTTGAGTAGTGTTTTAGCAACTTTCTCAGCAGTTATGTTTCTCAGGAAACTGAATAAATCTTCTCAGTAAATTAAGGATCCTGTAGAGTCAGGTCCAGCATTCTTCAAAATTCCTGTCAACATCCGCGAGAGAAAACCTGCTCAAAATTGCCAGCCTTTACCAGTTAATGGTTTGGGGTCACAAATAACTTGTGAAGTGGCGGAGAGCGCCTCCCAATAACTCAAGATTATTGACCACAAAACAGCCTCTAAGGCGCTCTCCGCTTTCGCTGGCAATTTTGAGTAAGTTTATTGCACCCCACCACTAAATCGGAGTACCGACTATAGTGGGGGCAAGATATGAGAATAGGGAAGAGATTTTTAGGATTTAAGTTGATAAATTTGTATAGTTGGTCCAGAAGTGATATTTTTATCCTTATCTCGTTTTAACTCATAAATTAAATTTCCTCGATTAATAATTTCTGTATATGTAGCTACTACTTCTGGATATCTATTTTTTTCTTCTAAATATTTAAGATATTTCCAACTCAAAAGAAAATAGTTTATATTATTTTTTTGTATCTCAGCTAAATCTTTTAGCTTACCCATTTCTTTTATCTCTACTCCTACAAAAGCATGGCGAGAGTTTTCCGAATCAATTTTTTCTAAAGCCTCTTTTTGGACTTGGTATAGTTCAAAAAAGTCTAAAGGAAGAGGAGGAGTTCCCTCATCTATCAAAATATGACTACCCCTAGGTAAATTCTCTAACATCCACTCCCGAGTTAATGTTCTGGTATCAAGTCCAACAAGTTCGACAATCTCCGCCTGATTTTTCTCCATCAAGGGAATAGTCATTAATCCTAGGGAAAAAATCAATATTATTAACAATCCCCAGAGATTTCCTGAGTATTTATTAAAAAATTGCCCTTTATCTGCTTTCCTGGTCTGATGAAATAGATTTAAAATGTTAACACCTGCCTTAAAGGGATAACTTCTGTAGGTTACCAGTATAAGAATTGCTATATATTCTAATGTCCAAGCAATTAATAGACAAGCAAAAGGTAACAGGGGAATAATCCAACGATCCCATCGCAGACTCAAAGATGATATAAACAGGTAAAAAAGAAGAGGAAAGCTAATTAGTAGTAGTAGCTTTTTTTCTCTAGTTACCAAGGTAATAATTATCCCAATTAGGAGTAACAACATACCAAAACTTGTTAATGAATTAGTTAAGGCTTCTTGCCAATACCAAACTAAGTTAATTAGTAAGCCTTCTCCATTACCTCCAACATTTCCTGTTCTAGCTTCATGGGTAATATCTCTAATCGCTGTATTAATATCAATAAATAAAAAAGGTGCTGCTAAAAAACTTGCTAGTAAACAACTTCCGGCACTTATCCAGATCTTTTTGATTTCTTTACGGAGTGATTTGTGACTGATAAAGTGTGCCAAAATGATTGTGGGGACAAAGACTATGGCAGGATATTTGGTAACAATCGCTAAACCTAGGAAACCACCAGTTAAAATGTAGTTTTTTTGTCGATTATCTATTAAGATGTTCAGGCAATAGTAAAAAGCTAAGAGAATAAAAAAAGTTAGTAATACGTCAGAACGAATAATTTTAGAGTATTTGATGTGCATCGGGACAATTGCTATTAAAAATGCTGCCACTAAACCTACTCTTTTGTTTTCTAATTTTTCTCCTAGGTAATAAGTAACTAAAATGCTCCCTGTCCCAAAAGCTACAATCCAACTACGGCCAATCCAATAAAATAAACTCGGTTGATTAAAGTATAAATTCTGAAAATCTACAAAATTATTAAATATACCCAAAAATTTACCTACTACAAACATACCTAGGTAGTTGGCAGTAAGTAAATAAATAACTGTACTCGCGGGATGTCCAAACCAATGGGGATTAGCATCTCTGTTGACGAGAATTTCCATAGCTTGATTGACTCGCCGGGATTCATCCTCGTCGTAAATAAAAGGTAAGCCAAAGTCTATGCCTTGGAAGCGCAAGAAATAGCCTAGGGTAAGAATTCCAATTAAGATAATTTTTGCATATCGAGTAAAAAAAAGATTTTTACTCATTCACTAGTCTCCAAAAAACTCTAATTGTTTCACTTTAGCTTACCTTATTTGTGATGTTTTTGAGTTATTTAAACAGCTTTTTTTTCAAAAACATTTACTTCTAATCCCGCTCTTTTTATAATATTAACTGCATAATTTAGATTAGAGGCAAATCTTTGCTGGGCATACATTGCATATTGATGACGAAATTGAGCTGGTGTAAAATTAATATTTAACACATTAGCACCTGCATTTATTGCTTTTAGTTGTCCATCTGATTCGATTTTTTCTAAATTACTAGCGGCAATAATTCTTGATTTTTGTAAGGCTAATCGATATATGGCAATGCTGTTTAGTACTAAGTTAATTTGAGACTTGTAATTAGATTTGCTAATAACTGGTGAGCAACAAATAATCTCTGGCTGCATTTCTATGGTTAATAATATGTCTTCAGCAATGTTTTCTAGAGTTTGCTCTGGTAATCCAATTAAATTACCTGTGCCTATTTTGTAGTTGAGTTGTTGCAAATGATGAATACACTTTAATCTTTTACGCAAAGACTTATTATTGATTCCTTGATACAGCATCGGGTTAGATGCTTCAAATTTCAGTAAATAAGCATTTGCTCCTAAATTACTATACTTTTGGTATGCTTCTTTGGATTTTTCTCCTAATGACAACAACACATTTAAGTTTAATTCATCTCTGAGATGGGGAATAACTTCTTCTAATATAGATTCACAATCAAAATTCTCTACACAACGTAAGACTACTGTATCTATATGTGTTGATTTTATTTGCTTAGCAATACTTTGAACTTGTTGACAACTTAAAGACTGTTTAAATGAATATTTTTCCCCCTTTAATTGAGAAAAATAGTAGTTGTTGCCAAGTTCAATTACGCCGTGAAACTTAATCTGATTCACATCATTTTCGGCTCTGATAATTCTAGCTCTTCTGAATAAGTCTTCTTGTATCTTTCCTTTAGCATTTAATAATTCAATGATTTCTCTTTTGGTTAAGTGCTTCGTTTCGTTAATTTGTTCTGAATTAAATATTTTCATGGTTTTCTTTAATAAATATTTATGCTCATTATTTCACCCACAATTTTCAGCATCTTTATACTTTTGTATATGGCTGCTTATAGTAATATTTTTTTAATAAACGCAAATAACTAGATAATACTGTCATTCTAGAGATGTCCTTGATCCCCATCCTAGTTAGACTTACCTGATTGTCGTATATAGTTAAAACTAAACTTCTCAAGTTATTTTTTATTTATTTTGTTTTTTTACCGTCATTTAATTTATTTGAAGTTGACGATAATTATTACTTATTGTGAGTTGTACTATAAAAGGATTTAACCTTAATATAATCTTAATATAAAAACAGGTAACTTAGTTTTAAGAATTGTAAATTTCAGCATAATCTGTAAGAGAGTAAGATAAATTAATAAGATTAATATCTATAATGATAGTGTAGTTTAGCCAAAAAGTAAAAGATGAAGCCATGGATTTGTGATGGTCAAGCCAAAGACGGAAAGTCATATCCAAATACTTCTGGCGCTCACGAACCTTATGAAAATTATGGCCCTGACTGTGCAGTATGTGGGTTACCACAAGAAGCCATACATCCTCCTTCTAGTAAACAAAAATGGTTAATACCAGCAGGAATAGGGGTGGTATTATTAGCAGCTTTGGGAATAATGGCTTGGTTATTACTTAAACCAGAACCAAATTCAACTGCTCCACAAATGACAGAGGGGACTCCACCTCCAACTAGTACAGGAACTAGTACAGGAACTAGTACAAACGATCCGTTGAAAGACCAGGAAATAATTAATTTAATAAGTTCAGGAGAAAGAATATTATTAGATAATAACTCATTAAAAGCAAGTGGTGCTCAAGCATTTGCAGAAAATAACTGGAATGAGGCGATCGCCAAATATCAACAAGCAGTTAATGAGGATCAAAATGATCCAGAAAGTAAAATTTATCTAAATAACGCTCAAGCTAAATTACAGGGAGATACCATAGCAATTGCAGCAGTGGTACCAATTGGCACAGATGTTAATGCTAGTAAAGAAATACTTAGAGGCATAGCCCAATATCAATCAGAATATAACCAAAGTAATCAGAGTAGGCCATTACAAGTAATTATTGCTAATCAAAATCCTGGTAATCCGGGTCTAGCTTCATCTCTAGCCCAAGCTTTAGTAGAGCGTAATGAAGTATTAGCTATTATTGGGTATGGTGCCGATGGAAGTACTAGAATAGCGATGCCAACTTATGAATCGTCTCAATTAGCTGTACTTTCTCCGATAAATACCCAAGTAGAGGGAAATAACCTGAAACTGATTTCCATTAATCAAAGTCAAGATAAATTAGTTGAAGATTATTTAGACTCTGTAGCTAAAACCCTGTTGCAGTATAGCCAATCCCAACAAGGAACACCTAAAGTAGCTATATTTTATAACTCTAACAGTGACTATAGTAATAATTTTAAACAAAGTATTCTCGATGTTCTCCCCCAAGTTAATGGTCAAGTAATCAGTGAAATAGACGTGACCAACAATAGCAATAATCTGGAAACAGCGATTAACAATGCTCATCAAAATGGTGCTAACACTATAGTAGTTGCCCTGAGTAAAGATAGAGTACCCACAGCTATTGAAATTGCCGAAATTAATCAACAACTAGGAAATCCTCTTTTGATTGTTGGTTCCGATGAAATGTATAATCCTGATATTTTAGTTCAAGGACAAGACAAAATTAATGGTATAGTCTTAGCAGTGCCTTGGAGTTCTCAACCTGGTGATACCTTTGCTCAAGAAGCTCTAAAATTATGGAAAGGAAAAGTAAGTTGGCGTACCAAAACTGCTTATGATGCTACCAATATAATAGTTGGTGTGATAAGTAATAATCCTAATCGCCTTGATACTTATCAATCCCTACAGCAGGGGATTCAGGTGAATGGAGATAGCGTTAACTTCAGCATTTTCAACGAAGTGCCCTTAGTCAAAGCCACACCAGGAAATCATGGTCCCCAGGGTTCAACTCATGGATTTAGCGCTTTATAATGATTTACTCAAAAAAACTAATATCTCTGATTAGTTTATTTTTAAGTTTGAGTTTATTTCCAGTTCAAAAACTACAAGCTTTGCCTAACTTTGAGGACATTCCTGAAGAAATCTTAAGGGGTGAAATAGTCACAGAGGCGAGATCTCCCTTTGATGGTCAACCTGTAACTTTAGGTGAATATGTAGAGTTGCAAAAACAGCTCCAAACTAGTAAATTTCCTCCTAATCTGAGTCCTGAAGTTAAATATCAAATTTTTATTTTAGAATTACTCAGTCTGCTGCGGATGATTAACCCCTTTTGAATTATTTCTCAGATAATGGTAATTTTTCAAGATTAACTTGCTTAAAAGTTAAGAATGTATGATTATGATAAATAAAAATTAAAATATTCCTTTGATTATATAATTTTACAATAAGTGGTGAATTAATGACTACAACAATAAGCTCTGAACAAGTACAAAAAATTGTTAACAATTTACACGATGATCCTTTTGAAGTGCTCGGAAGTCATCCCTATGAGGAAAATGGCCAGGTAAAAAGCTGGGTAGTTAGAGCGTACTTACCAAAAGCGGAAAAGGTTTCGGTAATTTGCCCAGAACAACCAGAAGAATATCCGATGACACCTGTTCATCATCCTAACTTTTTTGAATGTGTGATTAAAACCTCTGAACTATATAACTATCAACTCAAAATAAAAGAAGGAGAGCGCGAAAGAGTAATTTATGATCCTTATGCTTTTAAATCCCCTAAACTAACAGACTTTGACGTACACTTATTCAGTGAAGGAAATCATCATCGGATCTACGAAAAACTGGGAGCTCATCTTACAGAATTAGATGGAGTAAAAGGAGTTTATTTTGCTGTATGGGCACCCAATGCCCGAAACGTTTCTGTATTAGGAAACTTTAACGAATGGGATGGAAGACAGCATCAAATGCGTAAACGGGGTAACGGCATTTGGGAAATATTTATTCCTCATCTAGAGGTAGGAGAAAATTACAAATACGAGATAAAAAATAACCACGGGCATATTTACGAAAAATCAGACCCCTACGGTTTTGCCCAAGAAGTAAGACCGAAAACAGCATCTATTGTCACGGATTTAGATAAATATCAATGGCATGACCAAGCTTGGATGGAAAAAAGACGTAATCAAGATCCTATGAAAGAACCTATCTCAGTATATGAGTTGCATCTAGGTTCTTGGTTACACGCATCTATAGATGAAAAAACTAAATTACTCTCCTCAGAAACAGATGGAGTTCAAGCCTCTGATGCAAAACCCCTAGCCCGTTTCCTCAGTTACTATGAAATAGCTGACAAGTTAATTCCCTACGTCAAAGAACTCGGTTATACTCATATAGAATTATTACCCATCGCCGAACATCCCTTTGATGGTTCTTGGGGATATCAAGTTACGGGATACTATGCAGCGACTTCACGATATGGTACTCCAGAAGACTTGATGTATTTTGTAGATCAATGTCATCAACAGGGGATTGGAGTAATTGTTGATTGGGTACCAGGTCACTTCCCGAAAGATGGTCACGGTTTAGCTTATTTTGACGGCACTCATCTCTATGAATACGCAGACTCTCGCAAGGGTGAACATAAAGAATGGGGAACATTGGTATTTAACTATAGTCGTAACGAAGTAAGGAACTTTTTGGTAGCTAATGCTCTATTTTTCTTCGATAAATATCATATTGATGGAATTAGAGTAGATGCCGTTGCTTCCATGCTTTATCTAGACTATGACCGTAAACCAGGAGAATGGGTGACCAATCAATACGGTGGGAGAGAAAATTTAGAAGCGGCCGATTTCCTCAGACAAGTGAATCATCTGATTTTTGCTTATTTCCCCGGTGTACTTTCTATCGCGGAAGAGTCAACCTCTTGGCCGATGGTTTCCTGGCCAACTTATGTGGGAGGCTTAGGCTTTAACCTCAAGTGGAATATGGGCTGGATGCACGATATGCTAGATTACTTTAGCATGGATCCTTGGTTTAGACAATTCCACCAAAACAATATTACTTTCAGTATGTGGTATCATCATAGTGAGAACTATATGTTAGCTCTTTCTCATGATGAAATTGTTCATGGTAAAAGCAACATCATCGGTAAAATGCCGGGAGACGAATGGCAAAAGTTCGCCAATGTTCGTTGTCTATTTGCCTATATGTTTACTCACCCAGGCAAAAAAACCATGTTTATGAGTATGGAGTTTGGCCAATGGAGTGAGTGGAATGTTTGGGTTGATTTAGAATGGCACCTGCTACAATACGATAGTCATCGTCAACTCCAAGAGTTCTTTAAACAACTTAATGATTTATATAAGCATCAGCCTGCGTTATATACTGGGGACTTTGAAGAAGAAGGCTTTCAATGGATTGATTGTAATGACAATAGACATAGTGTAGTTTCTTTTATCCGTCGTGATATCAATAGTGATGAATTTTTAGTTGTGGTTTGTAATTTTACTCCCCAACCCCATAGTCATTACCGCGTGGGTGTACCAACTCGTGGTTTCTATGTAGAACTATTTAATAGTGATGCTAGAAAGTATGGTGGTAGCAATATGGGTAACCTAGGTGGTAAATGGACAGATGAATGGTCATTCCATAGTCATCCCTATTCTATAGATTTGTGTTTGCCACCTTTAGGAGTATTGGTATTAAAATTAGACCCAGAGAAAAGTGCTTAATAGCTAAAAACTAGTTTGAATCTAGAGAAGAAGGATGATTCTTTCTTCTTCTAGGTTTCTGTTTCTTTATTGTTTTCTTACTTGAGTTTATGCCTGTTTGTCCTCATTGTTCCAAAAAATTAACAACTGAAACATTGACATGTCCCCGTTGTAAAAAACCTCTGACTGCTTATGGTCATCCGGGGATTCCTTTACACTACGCAGAAGACCAAGAGTATTTGTGCGATCGCTGTCTTTACCATCAGGATGATACTTGTACTTTTCCTCAACGTCCTTATGCTAAAACCTGTAGTCTCTATCAAGACGATGAGACATCAATAGATACTGAAATCTCCTCTGGATCATCAAGAATTTCCCGGACAAATTGGAGAAATTATTATTATCGTCATCGTGTTTTAATTTGGGTTGTTTTTCTTATTGCTGTCAGTGTGATTTTAGCTTTGTTACAAACGTAATTATTACTGGTGTCCAAAGCTTCAATCTAACCTAAAAGCCATCGCATTATTGACAATCATCTTGAAAATTACCAGAAAAACGTGATGTAAATAAGTTACTTAATTACTTCTAAAGCAATCTTAATATTACTTTTTACTGACTCTGCGGACACTTGTAAATCTTGATGTTCTTGTTCAGTTAAATTAAGTTCAAGAATGTTTTGTATACCTTGGCATCCTAGGTAACAAGGTACACCTAAAAATAAGTCTCTCAATCCGTATTCTCCCTCTAAATAGGCGGCTACAGGTAAGAGGCGAGATTGATTGCTTAAAATGGTTTCTACCATTAAACAGGTAGAGGAAGCAGGGGCAAAATAAGCCCCTCCTGTTTTTAATAATTCTACTACTTCAGCTCCACCGTGGCGAGTTCTCTCGATTAATTGATTAATCCTTTCTGGGGAAATTAATTCAGTTATAGGAACTCCATTGACGGTGCAATAGCTTGGTAGGGGTACCATTAAATCTCCGTGGCCTCCTAGTACCATTGCCGTCACCTGGGCCGGATATATTCCCAACTCCATAGCGATAAATGTTTGTAAACGAGAAGAGTCTAGTATTCCTGCCATGCCCATAACTTGCCTTTTGGGTAAGTTTGTAGTTTTCCATACCAGGTAAGTCATTACATCTAGGGGATTAGTTACGACTATGTAAATGGCGTTAGGAGAATATTTTAGAGTTTTTTGGCTAACTTCAAAGACAATTTTACTGTTAATTTGGATCAAATCACTCCTACTCATATTGGGTTTACGTGGCAACCCTGCTGTAATTACGACGATATCGGAATTAGCGGTATCTGCATAATCATTAGTCCCGATAATTTGGCGATCGCCTAACTCTATGCTTTTTGCTGTGGTTAAATCCAGGGCTATTCCTTGGGGTAATCCTTCAACCACATCTAATAGCACCACATTTGCTAAGTTTTTTTCAGCAATCCGTTGAGTTAGGGTACTTCCCACTTTTCCGGCACCAATCACAGTTACTTTTGCCGAATCACAGCTAATGTTTTCTGTAGGGGTTTTTATCATGATTTGCTCCTATTTCAGCTTTTTGCCTATTCTGCTAACTCTAACTGATCAATTTTAAGCCAAATATTGGGAGTAGGTACATAAAATTTTACTAAGGCATATTCTTCATCTATGTCTACGATTTCCCCTTTACTCTCGAAAATATAGTTAGGAAAGCGGGTATCACTTGCTTTAGCTTCTAGGCTATTTTCTAGCTGTGAGCGCACCACGTGTACTAATGAACCTTTTTTGAGTTTATCTGCCATAGTTATCTAGTTTAATCAGCTTTTTCTTGATTGTTACAGAAAATTGGTCTATTTTTCTGTTGAATTTTAAAAATTTTTCTGTCTGGTTGCTGTGGGTGTAAGTTTGGTGTGGGTGTAAGTTTGGTGTGGGTGTAAGTTTGGTGTGGGCGCAAGTTTGGTGTGGGCGCAAGTTTGGTGTGGGCGCAAGTTTGGTGTGGGTGTAAGATTTGCTGTGGGTGTAAGATTTGCTGTGGGTGTAAGATTTGCTGTGGGTGTAAGATTTGCT
>NZ_JALKVM010000066.1:0-26270 GCF_057440575.1 Johannesbaptistia floridana | reverse complement strand
TTTTGCAAGCCCCCACTATAATCGGTACTCCGATGATCGTGGTGGGATGTTGACTTGCAGTACTCTAAGTTAGCAGGAACGCAAATTATTATAGCATAGATTTGGACGCGCTTAAATCCCTAGGCTAACAGCACTGGGGACTAACTATTTATTGTAGGTAATTGCTATTGTATATGTTGAGCGATCGCCCATAAGATCATGTCCGCTTATATACTTACTATTAAAATAGCACAGGAGCAAGGAGAAAAATGTTTAAAAGTATTTACATATATAGTTTATAGTACAATTAATTAAACGGACTTGATATAAACCCTAAATGATATACGTGTAGTAGGGGCGCAAGGCTTGCGCCCTTACCTTCGGCTTGCGCCCTTACCTTCGGCTTGCGCCCTTACCTTCGGCTTGCGCCCTTACCTTCGACTTGCACCCCTTACCTTCGACTTGCACCCCTTACCTTCGACTTGCACCCCTTACCTACGGCTTGCGCCCTTACTTCGACTTGCACCCCTTACCTACGGCTTGCGCCCTTACTTCGACTTGCACCCCTTACCTACGGCTTGCGCCCTTACTTCGACTTGCGCCCTTGCCTTCGGCTTGCGCCCTTACTTCGACTTGCGCCCTTACCTTCGACTTGCGCCCTTACCTTCGGCTTGCGCCCTTACCTTCGACTTGCGCCCTTACCTTCGACTTGCGCCCTTGCCTTCGGCTTGCGCCCTTGCCTTCGACTGTATCAGTAGTAGGTAAGGGAGTTTTGATGGGAGTGATATGAGTATTAACTTGCCATAGTAGCCACAGACCCACCATCAACACGATAGTTAGCGCCAACAACAAAGCTAGAAAGCTGAGAACATAAGAAGGCGATTACTGCTGCAACTTCTTGGGCTTTACCTCTCCTTTGTAACTCTAGATGAGGACGTTTTTCCCCAAGAAATGTCTCTACTGCCTCTTCAAACTTCATGCCATTTTCTTCAGCACGTTTTTCCATCATTTTGTCAGTCATAGGAGTAGCTATATAAGCAGGAGAAACACAGTTAATTAAAATACCATCTTTGGCATAAGCTTTAGATAAATTCTTCGCTAAGTTAATAACTCCTGCCTTCGCTGCACAGTATGGCATTTCATCTGTATAGGGTTGTACAGCATCTTCTGAAGCTATGAGCACAATTCTCCCCCATCCTTGTTGCTGCATGGAGGGAATAAAAGCGCGACAAACTCGCACTGCTGCCATAAAATCTACTTGAATAGTTTCTAACCAATCTTCATCAGTTAGTTTAAGAAAATCTTTAGTAGCGCCAGTAATTCCCGCACAATTAACCAGAATATCAACCTGACCGAAATGGTCTAGTATTTTGGTTTTTGCTGTCTCAACTTCTTGAAGATTAGTTAAATCTGCCGTAACTGGAAAAACTTCGTTGATTTTACCTATTTCTTGAGTAGTAGCTTCTAATTTTTCGGCGGTTTTGTCCATAAGGGCAATTTTTACCCCTTCTGCGGCTAATATCTTAGCAGTAGCTGCACCTATACCGGAATCTCCACCAGTGATTACTGCTACTTTGTTGTTAATTCCAAAATCCATATATATTTCTACTTTATAGTTTTTACTATTTCTAATATTTCATTTTCTCTAACAAAACTTATCTGTCTCTAGTTTGACTTAACATTCCTCGGGCAAAAAACACCAAAATATACTTTAGTTGTTCTGTATTGTTTTTGTTATTACTTAGACCACTTGCACCAGAACAAAAGTACTGAAATTCGCCAACAGGCGAGAATCAATTCTTTAACTCCTTACTCCTTACTCAACAACAACCAGTAACATTAGGTAAAGAGGCAAAATCTGAGTATTACCAACCCTTGGCATTTGAGAGGTTTTTTTCTTAAAATAAATAAAAGAAACTTAAAATAATTTATAGATAAAAGACTGTGACAGAAGCTAAAAGTTATAAAGATACCGTTAACCTACCTCAAACTGAATTCTCTATGCGTGCCAATGCCGTAGAAAAAGAACCAGAAATTCAAAAATTTTGGCAGGAAAATAATATATACGAGAAAGTGTCACAGGAAGCTGAAGGAGAAAGCTTTATACTCCACGATGGCCCTCCCTACGCTAACGGGTCTCTTCACATGGGTCATGCCCTAAATAAAATTCTTAAAGATGTTATCAATAAATATAAACTACTAACTGGTCATAAGGTATCCTATGTACCGGGATGGGATTGTCATGGATTACCCATTGAGTTAAAAGTACTGCAAAAAATCAAATCCAAAGAAAGAGCAGAATTAACCCCCATCAAACTACGCGCCAAAGCTAAAGAATTTGCCCTAGAAGCAGTGGCAGAACAAAGCAAAGGGTTTCAACGCTTTGGTATTTGGGGAGACTGGGATAACCCCTATTTAACCCTAAAACCAGAATACGAAGCCGCCCAAATTGGTGTATTTGGAGAAATGGCCCTAAAAGGATATATTTATAGAGGGTTAAAACCAGTACACTGGAGTCCTAGTTCTCATACTGCCTTAGCTGAAGCTGAGTTAGAATATCCAGAGGGACATATTTCTCAGAGTATCTATGCCGCTTTTCCTGTAGTGAAACTGGGAGACCAGGCTAAAACAACTCTCGAACCATTTCAAGAAAATCTAGGTGTAGCAATCTGGACAACTACTCCCTGGACAATTCCCGGTAACCTGGCAGTAGCAGTAAATCCAGAGTTAACCTATGCAGTAGTTACAGGGGCTAAAACTCATCAATATCTAATTGTAGCAGCAGATTTAGTAGAAAGTCTCAAAGAAACTTTAGAGGCTAATTTACAAACAGTTGCTACCATAAAAGGAGCAGAATTAGAAAACTGTGTATATCGTCATCCCCTATTTGATAGAGAAAGCCAGGTAGTAATCGGTGGAGACTATATCACCACAGAATCAGGAACAGGATTAGTACATACAGCTCCAGGTCATGGACAAGAAGACTACATAGTAGGACAAAAATATAATCTGCCAATTCTATCTCCCGTAGACGATAAGGGAAATATGACAGCAGAAGCAGGAGAATTTGCTGGATTAAATGTACTCAAAGACGCTAATGAGGCTATTATCAAGGCACTAGAAGAGAAAAACTCCCTACTGAAACAACAAGCATATCAACATAAGTACCCCTACGACTGGCGCACAAAAAAACCGACAATCTTTCGTGCCACAGAACAATGGTTCGCTTCAGTATCAGGATTTAGAGAAGCAGCCTTAAAGGCGATCGCCTCAGTGAATTGGGTTCCTAGTCAAGGACAAAATCGCATTACCCCCATGGTAGCCGAAAGAAGCGACTGGTGTATCTCCCGTCAACGGAGTTGGGGAGTACCTATACCTGTATTCTACGATGAAGCAACCAATGAACCTTTACTGACACCAGAAACTATTAGTCATGTACAAGAAATAGTAGCCAAACAGGGTTCCGATGCCTGGTGGGAATTACCAGTAGAAGAACTTTTACCAGAATCCTATCGTAACAATGGTCGCACCTACCGCAAAGGTAATGATACCATGGATGTATGGTTCGATTCCGGGACCTCCTGGGCCGCAGTTGTTCAAGAAAGAGGGTTACAATATCCAGCTTCTATGTATCTAGAAGGAACAGACCAACACCGTGGTTGGTTTCAATCAAGTCTCCTCACTAGTGTAGCTACTAATCAAATTGCTCCCTACAACACTGTATTAACCCATGGGTTTGTCTTAGATGAAAAAGGCAACAAAATGAGCAAATCCCTGGGGAATGTAGTAGATCCCTTGATCATTATCGAAGGAGGCAACAATAAGAAGCAAGAACCAGCTTATGGTGCTGATATCTTAAGATTGTGGGCTTGTTCTATTGATTATAGTGCTGATGTGAGAATTGGTAAAAATATTCTCCAGCAATTAGCGGATATTTATCGTAAGATACGCAATACCGCCCGTTTTCTGTTGGGAAATTTACACGATTTTAACCCAGCAACAGACGCGGTTAGTTACGAACAATTGCCTAAGTTAGATAAGTATATGCTTCATAAAATCACTGAGGTTTTTAGTGAGATTAATGATGCTTTTGATAATTATCAGTTTTTCCGCTTCTTTCAAACAGTACAGAATTTTTGTGTAGTTGATTTATCTAACTTTTATTTAGATATCGCTAAAGATAGACTGTATATATCAGCAGTGGATTCTCATCGCCGCCGCAGTTGCCAAACAGTTATGGCAATTATTCTGGAAAATTTAGCAAAAGTAATTTCACCAGTACTTTGTCATACGGCAGAAGATATCTGGCAGTATATTCCCTACCCCACAGCAACTAAGTCTGTATTTGAGTCCGGTTGGGTACAATTAGATCCTCAGTGGAAGTCTCCAGAATTAGAATCCCCCTGGTCAAAACTGCGAGAACTACGCAATGAAGTAAACAAAGTGATGGAAAAGGCCCGCAGTGAGAAAATGATCGGCTCTTCTCTAGATGCGAAGGTGAGTCTGTGGACTAGTGAGAGTGAGATGGAAGGGATACTAAAAGAATATTTGACAGATTCAGAGTATGGTGTAGATGAATTGCGCTATATTTTCCTAGCTTCTGGTGTAGAAATAGTAGAGACAAGTGCAGAAATTGATAAGACTAATTATCAAACTCAAGGAAATCAAATCTTAATCGGTATAAGTCCAGCAGAAGGGGAAAAATGCGATCGCTGTTGGAACTATTCTCCCAATGTAGGCAAATTTCCCGAACACCCTACTATTTGTGAACGATGTTATCAAGTGTTAAGTTGAGTTAAATAACCCATGGCTGCTAAACAAGAATCATCAAATACGCGAAAAAACTTTTTTCTCGTTGGCATTGGGGTGGAGTGACCTCAACTCAGACCAAAGCATCTTTACCTCACATCTTGCATCTATTAACTTTTTCTTCCATTTGAAGCTAATAAGTTTTCAAAACAAAACAAGAAAATGACACAATCTTTACCACCAGACCCACCCAAGCTATCTCAAAACTCCCAAACTCTCTGGCAGAAGGCTTTAGTTGCTCATCAACAGCGTAAATTCACCGAAGCAATCACCCTTTATCAACAAGTGATTGCTCAAAACAGTAAGTTTGCTGATGCCTATGCTAACTTAGCAATGGCGTTGAGTGCCACATCCCAACATCAGGAAGCGGATCAAGCGTTTCGCCGTTGTTTAAGTTTACAACCAAAAAATGCTACCAATCACAGTAATTATGGCTTTTTCCTTAGTCATTTGCAACAAAACGAGAACGCAGAGAAACATCTGCGATGGGCAGTACAACTTAATCCTCAACTGGGAGTGGCTTGGTTTAATTTGGGTAATGTGTTGCGTTCCCTAGACCGCTATGAGGAAGCAGTGTCCTGTTATCAAGTGGCTTATCCCTTGGATTACAAGAGGGTAGAAATTTTGAGTGATTGGCTGTTTGGACTAAAAAAGCTCTGTCGTTGGTCGGCGTTGGAGTCAGTTGCCTTGACCTTAATTCAAGCTTCAGCTTATCAAATAGATTGTGGTAAAGTTTCACCAATTAATCCCTTTGTTGCTTGTTTGTTGCCCTTATCTATAGCAGAATTTCAGAAAATATGTACCAGCCATGCTCAAGGTATAGCTAATTCGGTACAACAGCAAGGTCTAACAGGACGTTTTTCTCATACTTCACGTCAACGCCACCAAAAAATTAAGGTGGGTTATGTGTGTGCGGCGTTTGGTCGTCATCCTACAGGACACTTAATAGAAGGACTATTTGAACATCATGATCGCAGTCGCTATGAAATTTATGGCTATGCTACCTCTACCCATGATGGCAGTTCCCATCGACAAAAGATTGAAAGCACCATTGAGCATTTTCAAGATGTATATGGTTGGTCACATCTAGCGATCGCTAACCAGATTTTTCAAGATGGCATTGAAATTCTTATTGATCTCGATGGTTACACCACTAACCACCGCCAACAGCTATTTGCTCTAAAAGCTGCCCCCATTCAGGTGACTTGGTTAGGGTTTCCAGGAACAACGGGAGGGAGTTATATGGACTATTTAATTGCTGATTCGGTCCTTGTACCACCCCAGTTAGCTTCCTTCTATAGCGAAGCCATTGTCCGCCTTCCTCATACTTACCAAATTAACAACTACCGTCAACTGCCTTCTTTGACTCAGTTAGACCGCGGTACAGCCCGTAAAGCAGAGGGTTTGCCGTCAACAGGGATTGTTTTCTGTTCCTTTAACAACAACATCAAAATTGATCGGGCAACCTATCAAGCATGGCTAGAAATTCTCAAGGCCGTATCGGATAGTGTGTTGTGGATTTTGGTAGATACCAGCGAGGGGTTAGAAAATCTACGTCGCGCCGCCGAAAAAGCAGGGGTTGTTCCCAGTCGCATTATTTGCGCTCCTCGGTTGCCAAATCCTCTAGAACATTTACAACGCCTTCAACTAGCGGATTTATATTTAGATTGTTTTATTTACAATGCCCACACCACGGCAGCCGATGCTCTCTGGGCGGGTGTTCCAGTTTTAACCTGTATGGGGGAAACCTTCGCTTCTAGGGTGGGGGCAAGTTTAGTGGCATCCACAGGGTTAACAGAATTGATTTGTCAATCACCTCAACAATTTGTGGAGAAAGGAATTTACTTGGGGCAACATCCCTCAGAATTACAAGTTTTTCAAGACTATTTGCGCCAGCACAAGTATCACCTCCCTACGTTTGATACAAATGCTTGGGTGCGAGACCTAGAGAAAGCACTGGCGATTATGAGCGATCGCTATAGGTCTTCCCAATCTGTTGAGGCGATTGACTGTAAAATAAAATCAATATAAACTTATTTAAATTATACCAAATTAAAGTCTTATGATAATATTTAATTTAGGGTATTTTCTAAGAGTTAGTCGAGATTTTCTCCCCCCTAAATAATATTTTCTTCTTGGTTCTCTTAAATTTTATTTTGTTATGGAGCTTTTTTACAGAGTGTTGTTTTTTCAAAGAGAGCTAAATCTAGGTTAAATCCTTATCTTATAAGGCTTCTGAGATTAGCGATCTCTTCGAGATCGAGAGCGAAGCGAGAGTGCGCTCTTTTTGTGAGAAATGTGGAGTAAATATTCTGATATTATTACTGTTTGAAGTACAGTAAGAGTAAGCATTTCAGTGTTGGCGTACGTTTTCGTACGGTTACTACCGATCGCCCTTATATAGTTCATAATTCTTTGCAACAGAACCTATTTTTTGAAACAGAACCATTATTTTTGTTAAACTTGTCGTATATACAAAAAATATAGACAATGAATGAACTTTGAATGGGATGAAAACAAAAACCGACAAAACTTAAACAAACATGGTATTAGTTTTGAGGAAGCTAAAGAGATTTTCTCTGGAATTACTTTTACTCTTGTTGATGAAAGATTCGACTATGGAGAAATCAGAGAAATTACCATTGGTGCAATCCAAAGTTTTGTAATTGTTACTGTAGTTCATACCGATAGAAACGGCAAAATTCGCTTAATTTCAGCACGTAAAGCAACCCCCAAAGAAAGGAAAACATATTATGAATATATCACCGAAGCGACTTAAAGAAATAGCTAACATTCCAGATGAGGCTATTGATACTTCAGACATTCCTGAATTAGATGAGAGTTTCTGGGAACAAGCAAAGATGGTAAAACCTATCACAAAACAGTCTATTTCTATTCGTCTTGATAGCGATATTTTAGAGTGGTTTAAGAGTCAAGGGAAAGGATACCAAACTTTTATTAATAATGTTTTACGCACTTATGTAGAACATCAAAAAACAAAAAGAAGTAATGAGTAAAAACGGTTCTGTTGCCAAAAATATCAGTTGTGCTCGTAATATGTTAAGATATCTGAGCGTGACTGCCTTATTTAACCTAGAACTGGTAGCGGGTTTTTGAAAAAGAAGAAAGTTATCTGAAAAGCTTTTGCTATAAGGACTTGCGCTAATCTATAATAGAGGCGTAATAGTCATTTTAGTGATAATCAGAATGTAGGGTAGTCACTTACATCTAAGGCAACTTCTCGAACGAATTCAACTATTCAACCAAAGAGTAAAGTAAATGAAATTCCTACTGTAAATACATCTTGGCCAGATGTTGGTTTTCCACATCTGGGTTATCCATGTATGGGCGATCGCATCCTAATAAATAAGGAATGGGCGATCGGTAGTAATGAAACGAGATCGTACGTTAAGCCTTAATTTATGATCTAGTAATCGTTCTCAACTATTATTCTTTCGTTAGTAGAAGTTAATAAGATATTTTATATATTGCAAGAAGTACATGTTTGAAGTACAGTAAGAGTAAGCATTTCAGTGTTGGCGTACGTTTTCGTACGGTTACTACCGATCGCCCGTAACGGGCTTCGCACGCTTCACACCCTACTAATACTCTCCTCACAAGGGTTTGGGGGGATCATTTAAGTGATATCAGGTAGCCGAAAATTTTGGCAAGATCCTTTCTTATTCAATATTTAACCTAATCATAAACTCCTCTTAACTTTCAAATTCCCATTTCAATTTATTCTAAAAACTAGATCAACAAACTTCTAAGAAAATTTATGTCTGAAATAATCATTAATCCCATTAGCACTTATGCAACAGGTATATTTGACGAAAGCGGTGCAGAGATACCAGCTTTTGATCCTGAAACTAATCGTTTATTTGTAGTTAATGCTGAAGCTGTAGCCATTGAAGTTTTAGACTTAAGCGATCCCACTAATCCTACTAGAATAGGGGCTCTTGATTCCTCTGCTTTAGGTGGTGCGGCGAATAGTGTAGATGTAAAAAACGGTTTAGTTGCTATAGCCGTTGAAGCAAATACAGTAACAGACCCAGGTGAAGTGGTATTTTTTGAATCTGATAGTGATTTTAGCGATACTGTTACCCCTATACAAGAAATTCCAGTAGGCGCTTTACCTGATCTGCTTACTTTTACCTCCGATGGCATGAAAGTAGTAGTAGCCAACGAAGGTGAACCCCGTGATGTAGATCCAGTAGGTTCAGTTAGTATTATGGGTTAAATTAGTACAAAAGTACTGGTGCAAGATCTCAGTATATATCAACTTACCAAAGGGCGATCGCCCTTTAGCATAATTGTCAAAGCGATTAACATAATAATCGCGCCCGTAGGGTGTGAAGTGCCCGCAGGGCGTAACGCACCAAAATGGAATGGAAAAATCATCAACGGTGCCTGGAGCGATCGCCCTTTAGCATAATCTTAATCAAAAATTCCTTGTAGAGAGAGAACAAAACCCCTAAGAATATTTTCCCCAGATATTTGAGTAGGATTGATTAATACCTCTTTTGACTTACCTAAACGATAAATTTCTACTTGTTTATTGATAGGGTCTATTAACCACCCTAATTGCATCCCATTATCTAAATACTCCTGCATTTTATTTTGGATAGGTGACAAAGGATCGCTTTGACTGCGCAATTCTATGATAAAATCAGGACAAATCGGTGGAAACCCTGCTTTTTCTGAATCAGAAAGGTTATTCCATCGGGATAATTTCAGCCAAGCAGCATCAGGAGAACGAAAGGCACCATTAGGTAATCGGAACATTGTTGATGAATCAAAAGCTACTCCTCCTGCATCTTTTTCAGTCCAGATACCTAAGCGCATCGTTAATTTATGGTTACGAATACCACTCTCTCCACCAGTAGGAGACATAATAATTAATTCACCTTGGGCATTAAGTTCTAATTTAGTTTCAGGATTAGCCTGACATATTTGTTGAAAATGATCAGCAGTGAGACAAAATACTGGCTTTAGGTTAAGAGAGATCATGTTTTCAACCTTAACGATAATGATTTAATTATACTATGGCAGTACAAAAAATAGCCAAATCTTTTGAAGACCATCAAATCCAATCCGGTTTATATACTCTAGTTAAAAACGAGGTTCGTAGTTGGACTTTAGTCCAAAAGACCCAGAAAAGATTGGATTTTATTCGTTACTCTAGATACTGAAAAATGACGTGCCGATGGTGGGTTCCCAAGTATGATAGGGCTAAAGCCCTACTACAAACTCATCGATTGATCATAACTGGGTTTTATAAGTCGGATTTGGTATTAAGTATGTATTTAACTACTTAACCCATTTCATTTGCAAATTTTTTGAAGGTGCAATTAAAATACCACGGCGTACAGGATGAACATTCTTTTTATTTACTAATTCCATTTGATATTTTTGCAATATAGTAGCTAAGACTAATTTCATCTCAAACTTAGCAAATGCCATACCTAAACAGATGCGGTTGCCTCCTCCAAAGGGCAAATATTCAAAGTTAGAAAATTGATGTTTTAAAAAACGTTCTGGTTGAAAAACTTTTGGTTCAGGATATATATCTTGACGATGATGGGTTAAATAAACAGATGGACTTACACTAGTACCTGGTTCTAATTTGTAACCCATAATTTCTGTAGGAGATAAAATTCTCCTGCTAAAAGCTAGAATAGCTGGAGGATAGATGCGTAAAGTTTCTTTACATACAGCGTCTAAATAAGTTAACCTATTAATCTCCTCAAAATCGAATTCTTCCCCAATGCTTGTTAATTCATGAAGGAGTTTTTCTTTCACTTCCGGTAAAGAATGAATCCAATACAAGGCCCAAGCTACAGATATAGCGGTTGTTTCATGACCTGCAAATAAGAGAGTCATCAGTTCATCCCGTAACTCTACATCTAACATTCCTTCTCCATTCTCATCACGGGCAGACATCATTAGAGAAAGCATATCATCACTATAATGATGTTGATGATGACTACGTTCATCAATTTCTGCGTAAATAAGCTCATCTATCGCTCTTTGACCTTTTTTGAGTTTTTCTGTGGGATTCAATGGCATCCATTCCTTTTGCAAGATGGAGAACAAAAAAAACAACGTGGTAATAATCGACCTTCCTTGTTCTAATCTTGTGGTTAAGAGTTGATTAATTTGCTTGTATCTCTCATCATCTTTTAAACCAAACACTACTTTTAAAATTACTCGAAAAGAAATGGCTTGAGTCACTGATAAAACAGAAAAAGAACTATTAACCTTCTGTTGATTCATTAATTCTCGGGTAATCTGGTGAATAGTTTCACCATAAGCCCGCATTCTTTCACCATGAAATGGTGGCATTAACAATTTGCGACGCTGTTTATGAGATTCTCCTGTAAAATTAACTACTGATTCTCCGCCAAGAAAGTATCTGTCGTACCTTTTTTTTGGGTCTTGCTTGAGGCTTTCTGGATTACCTGAATCTAGGATGTTTGAGTCTTTAGTAAAAATTTCTTGGATTCCTTGAGGATGACTAACTACCACCAAAGGATTATTATTAAACCCTAAATTAATAGTAAATATATCTCCATTCTCTTGAGCACAGGTTTCAAAAAATTTGATTGGGCTAAATGCCCATTGCATAGTCTGTGACCAGGTCGCTTTTTTTACAATATTTGGTAGTTGGGAATTTGACATTATTTTTCAGGTTTTTGTTTTCTATTTTATAACCTTAATTTATCTACTTATATAACTATTTAATTAAATTGGTTAAGCGACTCACATCTTCCGCTCTGAGATTACCTGCTCAAAATTGCCAGCCTTTACCAGTTAATGGTTTGGGGTCATCCGTTCCCCGGACGTAATCGTTAATTACTAATTAAAAACTAGCGATCGCGCTTCGTAGGTTGGGTTGACCATCGGAAACCCAACACAATCAACCATTATCGCCAACTGAGGATTGTTGGGTTGCACTACGTTTAACCCAACCTACAATATATAACGGATAATAATGATGGTACAGCTAGTTTAGTAGGTGAGACTCCCGAGGAAAATGTAGAATCTTATGCTGTATCTTTAGTAGTGAGGGCTTGGGCTTGTAATGTTGAATATGATTGTCGTATTGTGTTTTGTTTTGAGCAAAATCAAGAAACCTTAGAGGAAGAAATAAATTAAATTGATATTGGTACTCATGATGAAGTCTATTAAGGCGATCGCACTTTGTCGGTTGGGTGATCAGCACTCAACCCAACATCATCTCCGTCATGTCTCAATGTTGTCTGTTGGGTTGCACTACGTTTAACCCAACCTACGGGTTATTTTACAGGGCGCACTCGCCTATAGCTAGATCTCGAAAGAGATCGCTTTTTGTGGGGGATTGGGAGTGCGATCGTTTTTGTAGGTTGAATTAAATTGGTGAAACCCAACATCATCTTAGGTTAAAATGAAAGTATAAATTTTCACAGGAGAACAAGCTATTCCAACATTAGCACAAAAAACTCAATGTTATATTTTATGCTGTTGGTTTACAAAACTGTACTTGCCGATTAATATTGTTCGTCTTGATGAACGAACTGGCAATATATTTTTCTTGGCAGGAGATGAAAATATTATAGAAATTTATCCTAATGGGAAATGGAGGTATATCCAATGAGTAAACCCAATTTTGCAACAATGAGTCAAAAAGAATTACATGATTATTTTCTGACTCATCGAGATGATCAAGAGGCTTTTTATGCTTATGTTGATAAACTACATCGTGAGGGAAATTGGGTTGAAATGCCACCTTTAAAATCATTAGATGACTTAAATCAATATCCTGATTTTGTGGAACGTTTTTCTAGTAATTCTCAAGATGACTGCGGATAGTGCTATGCGATCATTTTTTTGAGAGTGCCATGTCGCAGACATCCGCGTTCGCGGTGCGCCTTCTTAGGTTGGGTTGACGCAAGGAAACCCAACATCATACTGAATATTTGACAAGAGGGAAGTGACCTAAAATTAGTACATAAGTTCTGGTGCTTTGCTCTAAGTATTAAAGATCATCAGGGGTTAATCCTGTTAATTTGGCAATTCTGGCTAACATTTTCGGACCAATTTCGTCTCCGTCATGAAAAGCAAAAACCACATTTTTCCAACCTGATTTTTCTAAGATTTTATGAGAACCTGTCTGCCGTTTGACTTTCCAACCTATTTTTATCAGTGCTTTTAAAACTCGTTTCGCTGGAGTAGATGACCATTGACTCATGTAGCAACAAATGATAAACTAAGGTTATTTTCTGAAAGTTCACTCTGTTCAAGTTGATCTGCTAAAACACGCAAAGCTAGGGCTTGGACTTTTAAAATAGCTTCCTGTTGACTATTGCCATAAACTAAAACTCCTGGAAGTTCAGCAATTTCAGCAATATAGCGTCCATCTTCTTCTTGTTCTATTTCAATCTTATAATTCATTATCGTTAATCTTGATTAATAAGTGATTGATGTTTCTACAATAACTCAACTTTGAACCCAATTACAAGGTTAGAAGTGCGATCGGTTTTTATTTAATTCTGGATTCGCGCATTCAAAAGGGAACAGAAAATGAATCCAACTGATAAACAAGCTCAAGGACTATATCGCCTCTGTTATCGTTTAACCAATGCTATTTATCCTCAATGGCAATATAGAAATATAGAACTCGTTAGAATTGGGAAGAGAAAATAACAGAGCGAATACAAAAAGATAAGGGCGATCGCCTGTAGCCTGTAGATTGAGTTAACGCAAGGAAACCCAACACAATCAACCATAAAAAACCACCTTGGCTTGTTTTGTATTTGTTGCACTTCGTTTAATCCAATATAAAACCTATTATTCCAAGTTGAAGATGCACAAGATATAGTTTGGTTTTGGATCGGACACCATGGAGAATATGACAAAATATTAAGTTAATAATAGCATTCATTTTTTTGTGGTGGTAGTCGGCGATCGCCTGAGTAGGTTGAGTGTACTCGCTCCGTTGGCGAGTACTCTTTTGAGATCAGCACTCAACCCTGCGTTTAACCCAACCTACAATTTTGATTGAAATAGAAAAATAAATACTAAAAACGAGGTGATGACAAACCACCTTGAGCCCCCCTTAGCAAGCAGGGGCCTTTTCATTCTAAAATTTTGTCGTAAGCTAGAAGCTAGACACAACAAAAGTTGACGCTCTTTTTAGCTATTATTAGAAAAAAGGGGGATTTATTCTTAGCAAAAAATCCCCTCTCCCTGCTCCGGTGCTCCGGTGCTCCCTGCTTTTCCTCACCATTTTCTTTGTCAAGAATAAAACAGCCCCCCTTAGCAAGGGGGGAAGGGGGGATCTAATCGGCTTCTATATTTTTAGCATTTTTTAATCAATTGGAGATAAATCAATCTAACTAGCAGTAGCTAAATGAAGTACAGCTCCGAGACCGCTACCCATTTCATCGGGGGAGATTTTTCCATCATGGTCTTCATCAAGGGCATCAAAAACAGCATCGCTACCTAACCACTCTTCACGAGTAATGAAACCATCACCATCTAGATCGTAACTATTAAAGATGATAGCTCCAGCTTCACCAACTTTATCGTCTACTTCTAGGCGTTTGAGGCGGTCTGCTAGGATAGTTTCCAAGTTTTCTAAAGCTTTAGTAAAACCTTTGATACCTTCCTCTAATTTTTCTGAAGCCATTTTATCTTCAGCGTGCATTTTCTCAAAGGTAGCTTTATCCATGGAGATTTTTTCGATATCTAAACTTGCTGCTTTTTCTGGATCTAGTTTACGAGGTAACTCTCCTTCACTAGAATCTAATTGAGCAAGGAGTTTAGGGGAGATAGTAAGTAAATCACAACCAGCTAACTCTTGAATTTCTCCAATATTACGGAAACTAGCACCCATAATTTCAGTCTTGTAACCGAACTTCTTATAGTAGTTGTAGATTTCAGTCACAGATTGTACACCGGGATCCTCTACTCCCTCATATTCCTTACCAGTTTCTTTTTTATACCAGTCAAGGATACGTCCTACAAAAGGAGAAATCAGAGTAACTCCTGCTTCAGCACAGGCGATCGCCTGATGTAAGCCAAACAGTAGAGTAAGATTACAGTGAATACCTTCGTTTTCTAAAATTGTAGCGGCTTGGATACCTTCCCAAGTAGAAGCTATTTTAATTAAGATTCTTTCTCGGGAGATACCTGCGGCTTCGTATTGAGAGATTAAATCACGACCTTTAGCGACAGTGGCTTCAGTATCGTAGGATAAACGTGCATCTACTTCTGTAGAAACCCGTTTAGGTACAATCTCTAGGATTTTTTTCCCAAAAGCCACTGCTAGGCGATCAAATGCTCTAGTAACGATATCAGAATCACTAGCGCCTGCGCCTAATTCTTTTTTCGCCTCCAGGAGAGTATCATCAACGATGTTTTGATACTCTGGCATTTGTGCTGCTGCTGTAATCAAAGATGGATTAGTTGTTGCATCTCTGGGGGTAAATTTTTTGATTGCTTGTATATCGCCAGTATCAGCAACTACTACAGTGATTTCCCGTAATTGTTCTAAGAGTGTTTTAGCCATGAGTATTTCCTCAATAAGTTTTCCAATTTGAGATAGTTTGATTATTTTTTGAGTAAAGATTCCCCGATTGTATGAATATCGAGAAAATTGGTGCTATGTGCTTTATTTAGAGGTAAACCTCCTAACACCAACACCATATCTCCTTTTGAAACAAAATTCCGCTTAAGTAGTTCTTGTTCCATGTGAGGAATAAACTCCTCCCAGTGGTCACAATCATCTACAAAAAGAACAGGACGTACACCCCAAACTAAGTTGAGGCGGTGGTACACATCCAAACTAGGAGTTAAAGCCACAATAGGCACACTAGGACGTTCTGCGGCAGCTAATAAGGCCGACTGTCCAGTTGCCGTTAGAGTTACGATACATTGGAGATTGAGAATCTCATCAATAGTGATAATTGCTTCAGCCAAAGCGTGGGCTTTATCTTTTTCTCGGGGAGGATAATTAGTAAATTTCTGTTCTGGTTCCACATCAGCAGCAATACTTGCAAGCATTTTTACTGATTGTACAGGGAAATCTCCTACGGCTGACTCTCCAGAAAGCATCACAGCATCGGTTCCATCGATAATAGCATTAGCTACATCACTAGCCTCAGCGCGAGTAGGACGAGGGTTACGAATCATGCTATCAAGCATTTGGGTAGCTGTAATTACTGGGATACCCTTTTGGTTGCACATCCGAATAATTCGTTTTTGAATTAGGGGAACTTTTTCTGGGTGCATTTCTACTCCCAAATCGCCCCTTGCTACCATAATAGCGTTACATTCATCGACAATCGCTTCTAAATTTGCTACAGCTTGGGGTTTTTCTATTTTAGCTAATACAGGTATTTGAGCGTTTCTTTCGGCTAAGAATGCTTTTAACTCTTGAATATCTTCAGGTTTGCGGACAAAACTCAAAGAAACAATATCAATACCTTGGGAGATACCAAATTCTAAATCTTTTTTGTCCTTTTCGGTCATTGAAGGTAGACGTAGATTCAAATCTGGGAAATTAACCCCTTTGTGACTTTTTAACACACCGCCTTGGATAACCTTACAAACTACCTGGTCACCTTCTACAGACTCAACCTCTAACTCCAGTAAACCATCATCTAGTAATACTTGAGTTCCTGCCTTAGCTTCTTCAGCTACGTAGGGATAGTCAATTCCTACCGCATCTTTATTAGCATCTAACTCCGCTAAAGGTACTAAAGTTATAGATTCTCCTTCTTTAAGCTGAATACCTTCGGGGGGTAAATCTCCCACTCTAATTTTGGGACCTTGTAAATCCTGGAGTAGAGTTAGAGGTAAATCTAACTCTTCTGAGAGAGAACGGAGTAAGTTAATCATTTTTCCATGGTCTTCGTAACTTCCGTGGGAGAAGTTTAAACGGGCGACGTTTAGCCCAGCTAATAACATATCCCGTAGAACTTCTGGAGAACTACTAGCTGGTCCTATAGTAGCAACAATTTTAGTGCGAAAATTTAACGGTTTCATAACAATCCTTCTTTCCTAGCCATGTGAATCATTAAGTCAATTACCCTCGCAGAGTAACCCCATTCGTTGTCATACCAGGAGACTATTTTAAAAAAGTTAGAATTGAGAGCAATTCCTGCACCTGCATCAAAGATACTAGAACGGTAGTCGCTACGAAAATCCATAGAAACCACTGGTTCATCTGTGTAACCTAAGATACCGTTCATTGGTCCTTCTGCTGCGGCTTTCATCGCTTCACAGATTTCTTCGTAACTGGTTGCTTTTTCTGTTTTTACTGTTAAGTCAACTACAGAAACATCGGGAGTTCCTACCCGAAAAGCCATCCCAGTTAATTTTCCTTTTAAGTCTGGTAAAACTAGCGCCACGGCTTTTGCAGCACCTGTGGAGGAGGGAATAATATTTTGAGAAGCACCACGTCCTCCCCGTAGGTCTTTTTTACTAGGACCATCTACAGTTGGTTGAGTCGCTGTCATTGAGTGTACTGTAGTCATCAAACCTTCTGTAATAGTAAAGTTATCGTTGATTACTTTAGCTATAGGTGCTAAACAGTTAGTTGTACAACTAGCATTGGAGACGATTATATCTTTGTCTGGGTCAAAGGCGTCTTGGTTCACACCCATTACAAAAGTATTGATTTTTTCAGGATCTTTAGTAGGGGCAGAGATGATTACTCGTTTAGCTCCCGCTTGTAGGTGTTTTTGAGCTCCATCGTATTTGGTAAATAGTCCAGTAGATTCAACCACATAATCAGCTTCTAGGGTAGACCAGGGCAACTCTTCGGGGTTTCTGATGGACATACAGGGAATCGATTGACCCTCAATTACCAAATTGTCATCTTTTGCCTCTACTTGGCCTTGATAGAGGCCGTGGGTAGAGTCGTATTTAAACAGGTAAGCTAGATTATCTGCGGGAACTAAATCATTAACTCCTACTAATTGAATTTCTGGGTGTTTCATAGCGATACGAGCTACTAAACGTCCAATCCGGCCAAATCCATTGATTCCAATTTTGAGCATAGTTTTAATTTCCTTTGTTTTTTTACTAGGTTACGAAAGATAATTGATTTACTGATAGCTAACAGTCAAACTACCTGGTTGAGATAGGTCACCTGTGAGAGTAACACCACGATTATTAGCGGCGAGATGACGAACAATTTTATATACAGTTTCGACTTCTGCTTCTGCCTGAGCTTTGGTAGCTAAATCCCCTAAACTAAGAGCTTCTGAGGATTCTTTGAGTGCTTTGAGAACTCGACGCTGTAAATCTAATACAGAAGCTGCTGCTTTTTTCCCTGCTTCTACTCCTGGTTGATGGTAAGCGTTGATATTTACTAAAGAAGCATATAAACCCACAGCTCGTTCGTAGAGGGCGATTAAAGCTCCCACCTGGCGCTCATTGACGCGAGGTACAGTGATGGTGATAGAATCGCGGTTGTTCTCGTATAAAGCTTGACGAGTTCCTAACAAAAAGCCAGAGAGAAAGTCCCCGGAGGTTGCTTCTGGTTCAACTTCTATAGACTTACCGTTTCTATCTTCAAGTACTTCTATGAAGGTGGCGAAGAAGTTGGGTACTCCTTCTCTTAATTGTTGTACATAGGCGTGTTGGTCTGTAGAACCTTTGTTACCGTAAACAGCAATCCCTTGATGGACGGTATTTCCATCTAAGTCTTTTTCTTTACCTAGAGATTCCATAACTAATTGTTGTAGATAGCGAGAGAAGAGTAACAGGCTATCTTTGTAGGGTAGAATCACCATATCTTTGGTTCCCTTACCATCACCGCTATAGTACCAAGCTAGGGCTAACAAGGCGGCAGGATTTTTGGTTAACTCTGGTATTCTGGTAGCAATATCCATTTCTTTGGCGCCGTCGAGTAAGGCACGAATATCAACACCGAGTAAAGCCGCAGAAACTAAACCCACTGCGGATAGTTCTGATGTGCGTCCTCCTACCCAGTCAAACATAGGGAATTTGGCCAGCCATCCTTCTTCCTGTTGGACTTTGTCCATTTTGCTGCCATCCATAGTAATGGCTACAGCGTGACTCGGAAAATCTAAGCCTTGTTGTTGATAGAAGTTAGCAACCTCTAACATGCCGTTACGAGTTTCTGGGGTACCACCTGATTTACTAATCACAATAACTATGGTGCTGCTGAGACGGTTTTTCAAGCGATTTAGTACCCGGTCTATTCCCGCAGGATCCGTGTTATCTATATAGTGGATATTGAGAGGGGGAAAATCTGGCGCTAAAGCTTCTGAGACAAATTCTGGTCCTAAGGCAGACCCACCAATACCTACAGAGAGAATATCGGTGAATTTTGGCGCTCCTGGGGGTTTAATTGTCCCCTGATGCACTTTGCTCACAAATTCTTCAATCGCTTCTAGGGTAGAGATAATTTCTTGTTTTTGTTCCCCGGGAGCTAAATCTGGATTTCTTAACCAGTAGTGTCCTACCATGCGGTTTTCATCCGGGTTGGCGATCGCCCCTTTTTCTAGGGATTCCATATCTTTGAATGCTTTTGCGAATTTTGGTTTTAATTCTTCTACCAAAGCATTTTCAAAACGCATACGGCTGATATCTAAATACAACTCTAATCCTTCGTGGTAATAGAGTAAATCTTGATAACGTTGCCAGAGTTGTTGATTGTTCATTTTTGGCTATATTGCTAATTTATTTATCTACTTGATCAAGATGAAGTTAAAGAAAGCTAAAGTCCCTTCTAACCTCACCCTAACTCTTGAACTTGGTTGCTATTTAAGCAAAAGCAGATTTACCCGCATAACGGGCTGATTTACCTAATTCTCGCTCAATTCGCAGTAATTGGTTGAATTTAGCGATTCTTTCCCCACGACAGCCAGATCCTGTTTTAATTTGACCTGCACTTGTAGCCACTACTAAATCGGCAATAGTAGTATCTTCTGTTTCACCGGAACGATGAGAAACAAAACATTTATAGTTATTTTTCTTGGCTAATTCGATGGTATCTAGAGTTTCAGTAAGAGTACCAATCTGATTCACCTTAATCAAGATAGAGTTGGCGATACCTGCTTCTATTCCTTCCGCGAGGATTTTGGGATTAGTACAAAACAGGTCATCTCCCACTAACTCTACCTTGTCACCGAGGGCATCTGTTAGCATTTTCCAGCCTTCCCAATCGTTTTCTCCCATACCATCTTCTAGGGAAACAATGGGGTAGTCTGTGATCCACTTCTTCCACAATTCCACCATTTCTGCGGAGGTTTTGACGGATTTATCAGATTTAAAGAAGTGATATTTATTTTTATCTTCTTTACACAGTTCTGACACAGCGGGATCTAAACATATAGATATATCTTCACCGGGTTTATAGCCAGCAGCTTCAATTGCCTCTAGGATAAATTCAATTGCTTCTACATTGTCTTTAAGATCTGGAGCAAAACCACCCTCGTCACCGATTCCGGTACTCAAACCTTTTTTCTTAAGTAAAGATTTAAGAGTATGGAAGGTTTCTGCTCCCATCCGAATCGCCTCTGTAAAGTTTGGTGCATTATGAGGGGCGATCATAAATTCTTGGAAATCAACAGTGTTATCAGCGTGGGAGCCTCCGTTGATGACATTCATACAGGGTACTGGAAGCAAAGAGGCGTTAGCTCCACCTATATAGCGATATAGAGGTTGTTCTAGGTAATTAGCCGCAGTACGAGCCACAGCGAGGGAAATTGCGAGAATACCGTTAGCACCTACTTTACTTTTGTTAGGAGTACCATCAATTTCTAGCATGAGTAAATCTATGCCGCGTTGGTCGGTAACATCCATGCCAATTAGTTCTGGTACTAATAGTTCGTTGGCATTTTCTACAGCTTTGAGTACACCTTTGCCTTGATAGCGTTTGGGATCTCCATCACGCAATTCTACGGCTTCTTTTTCCCCAGTAGAAGCACCTGAGGGAACTAAGGCACTACCTCTAGTCCCATCTTCTAGGATAACTGTAGCTTCTACGGTGGGGTTACCGCGAGAATCGAGCATTTCTGTGGCTGTAATACTTTCTATGTACATATTTGACTATATTCCTCGCTATATTGCTTGATTAACAATTTCCTGGGCTTCTGTGAGGATTGACTCTAGGTGTTCTTCACTCTTGAAGCTTTCGGCGTAAACTTTGTAGACGTTTTCTGTACCAGATGGACGCGCTGCAAACCAACCTTCTTCGGTAGTTACTTTTAAACCACCGATGGGGGCATTATTGCCTGGTGCATTAGTTAGTTTGGCAGTAATCTTGTCTCCGGCTAAGGATTTAGCAGACACCTGTTCTGGTGATAGTTTGCTGAGATTCGCTTTTTGTTCTAGGTTAGCGGGAGAATCGATTCTCTTATAGTAGGATTTCCCTAGACGTCCTGCTAATTCTTGGTAGTGTTGTCCTGGGTCTTTGCCTGTACTTGCAGTAATTTCTGCTGCTAAAAGGTCCATAATAATGCCGTCTTTGTCTGTAGTCCAAACTTTGGCATCTTTGCGGAGAAAGGAGGCGCCAGCGCTTTCTTCTCCACCAAATCCAAAGGACCCATCTAAGAGACCGTCAACAAACCATTTGAAGCCTACAGGAACTTCACAGAGTTGTTTGCCGATATCTTTGGCCACGCGGTCTATTAAACTGCTACTAACTACGGTTTTGCCGATCGCACTACTAAAGGGCCAATTTTCTCTGGTAGTAAATAGATACCAGATAGATACTGCCAAGAAGTGGTTAGGATTCATTAGTCCCATACTTGGTGTCACAATCCCGTGGCGATCTGAGTCTGTATCGTTCCCAAAGGCAATATCGTAATCGTCTTTGAGTTTCACCAGGTTAGCCATGGCGTAGGGGGAGGAACAGTCCATACGGATTTTGCCATCCCAATCTACTGTCATGAAGCTAAAGCTTTTGTCTACCTCTGGATTGACAATGGTTGCTTTTAAGCCATAACGTTCGATTATTGGTTCCCAGTAACCGATGTTGGAACTGCCTAGAGGATCTACACCTAGATGAATACCGGAGTTTTTAATTATCTCCATATTGATAATATTTTCTAGGTCGTTGACGTAGGGAGTCACAAAGTCAAAGTAATTGGTTGTGGATGCTTTTATCGCTTGTTCGTAAGCTATCCGCTTAACTTCTTGGTTTTTCTTTGCGAGTATTTCGTTCGCTCTTTTTTGGACTACCTTGGTAATATCTGTTCCTGCCGGACCTCCTGAAGGAGGATTATATTTAAATCCGCCGTCTGTGGGAGGGTTATGGGAGGGGGTGATAATAATACCGTCGGCTAAGCCTTGAGAACGGCCACGGTTATAGTTAAGAATTGCGTGAGATACCACGGGAGTAGGTGTATATTGGGATTTGCCTTCTTCTTTGGCTAAATATACTTCTACTTCATTAGCTGCTAGAACTTCCAGGGCGGTTCTTTGGGCTGGTGCTGACAAGGGGTGAGTATCCATACCTAAGTATAGAGGACCATTTATTCCTTGACTTTGGCGGTATTCTACTACTGCTTGGGATACAGCTAGTATATGGTCTTCATTGAAGGTGCCTTTACTGGCGGAACCTCTATGTCCTGAAGTTCCAAAGCTAATTTTTTCTTGAGGATTTTCTGGATCTGGGTGAATACTATAGTATTGCTCTTCTAGTTCACTCAGATTCACTATAATATCTGCGGGCGCTGCTAGTCCTGCTAGGGGACTTATTTGTTTTTCGCCTTTTGCGATCGCCATAACTTTTTTACCTTATACAATTTTCCTTTGATTTATTTTATCTGTTGCTTTAGCTACTCTTTATTTTCCTCCTGTTTTTGTCTGGTTTATTATTCAATTATTTTTATCGTAGCTACTTGTTTAGCAACTGTTTGGTTTAAGGGTAGCATTTTTGCTTTTTTTTTCCCATAATCTTAACTGTTTTTTTATAACTTTAGACTTCTAAGATTAAGAATAGTTTAAGAACCTTGTACCAATTGTAGTTTTATTATTAGATAAAAGTTAAATTTTTTACAGACAAGATTAGCTAAATTTGTCATTTCAAATCTCAACTATATTGATAAATAATTAATAATATAGCGTTTCAAAGGACTCATGAGGTACATAAAACACCTGCCGCGAGAGAAATGAACTTTTTCTGAGGTTAATTTAGTACATAAGTTCTGGTGCTTTGATATGAGTAAAACTCAGACCCTCGCATCTTTACCTAATGTTACTGGTTGGAGTTGAGTTTTGAAGTGAAAGAAGTTTTGAAGTGAAAGAAGTTTTGAAGTCTTGAAGTGAAAGAAGTTTTGAAGCAGCATTAGTAGGGTGTGTTAGGGCGCAGCCCGTAACGCACCAAACATGAGTTTTGAAGTGAAAGAAGTTTTGAAGTCTTGAAGTAAGAAGCGAGTAGCCTGTAGGTTGGGTTGACTCACACCAAAGCATCTTTATCAAAAGTTACTGGTTGTGGTTGAGTTTTGAAGTTTTGAAGTTTTGAAGTTTTGAAGTAAGAGAATTAATGCGATCGCGCTTAAAAATTGGATGACCTTTGCTACTTTTCTTAGGCGAAAGAGAAATGAACTTTTTCTGAGGTTAATTTAGTACATAAGTTCTAGTGAAAGATCTGAGCCAAAGAGGATTATTTTACCAAGGCATGGACTTCTCCTTCTACAGGAATTACCATCAGGTGTAGAATTCTATCTATAGAAAAACAATCATTACTGATAGAGAGCGATCTCGTGCAAGATCTCGCTCCGTTGGCGAGTGCGCCTAAACTATAAAATTTCTCCAATAGAGGTTAATATATCTTTGTTTGAACTCAACTTAGTCCCTTTTGAAAAATTTCATCAGACTTTGAGACATTTCTGTAATGTCGAAAAATATCTTAGAACCATCTGTTAAGGTTAGACAATCAAAACTTTTGCCATTTTCATCGATTTTTGCTTGCATTGACATTTCTTTGTTTAAATAATCAAGTAAATCATACTCATCAGAAATCCTCAACACTAAATAGGGATTTTTTTGGGAACCATCTCCTGTACTCAAAATTCCCTTGACACAGATAACAGCTAAAGATGACTCCATCTCGGCGCTTTGTAAATCTCCTAGTTTTTCTAAAATTATAGACAGAAGTAGGTGTGTTCTAGGACTTAAAAACAAATTAAGCATATTGTTAGCAATTATTTCTTCTGCTTCTTTATATTTGCCTTCTTGTATTAATTCAGTCGCTTCTCTTAATTCTTCAGAATAGCCATTGTATTTTCCAGAATTAATTACTGATTGTCTAGCTAATTTGAAGTTATCTTGGGTAGGATCCTTAACAAAATTAATAAGTTCATTTAAAAGCATGGTTATTTATTGTTTCTATTTAATATTATTATGATTATATCAAATAACAATCGAAATTTTTGATAATTTTTGTTAAAATAAATTAATTTATGAAAAATATTTAAGTACTCTATCTCAAATTTTCTTGAGATAAATATATGTATAGGTATAAAAAATAAAATTTCAGAAAGATGATATAAGTAGATAGGTAAAATTAAACGTAAAATAGAAAAAGTTTTGAAATAGTCTAAAACCCTTACTCATATCTTGCACTCCTAAAAAAGTACTAAATAGGCCAACAGGCGAGAGGCCCACCAGTAATTTTGGGTAAAGATGCGAGGGTCTGAGCTTACCTGTTCCCCGTTCCCTGTCAGGCGTGGGCGTTCACGCTTCGCAAAGAAGCGCTCTTGTCCCACCGATGTTCCCTGTTCCCTTACTCATTTTAACTTTTAATTAAGCCCACCTACTTACAACGGACATCCGCACGTCAATTTATACTATGAAAAATAATATAAATTAGGCGATCGCTAAGCGATCGCCTAATACTTAATTAATTACTTAGAGTTAAGATAGAGGAAAGTTTAAATAATGATAAAATTTGTAATACAGTGCCTAGAACTAGGTAAAAATTTTTTGGCTTTCACAGTAGTGAATCTGTTTTTGAACTACAACAGCACATTTTTGGAATGATTGAACTTCCTCTTCATTAAGTTTAGTTTTAAGACGACGATGGACACCTTGACGACCAATGACGCAAGGAACACTTAAACAACAATTATAGACATTGCAATAACCATCAATCAAAACACTTACTGGTAAAGTGTAGCGTAAATCTTCTTTTATACTACGAATAATCAGTTCAACTGCTACAGATACGGTATAATTAGTATAGCCTTTAGTTTTAAAGATTTGCCAAGCAGATTTTTTAGCATTCTCCAACATTTGTTGACGGGAGGGACTAGCATCAATGAATTCACCCCCACAAGTAGCAGAACTCAATGCTGCAAATTGTTCGTCTCCATGTTCTCCCAAAATATAGGCATTCAAATCAGCAGGATGAATACCTAATTGACTCCCAAGAAGATCGCGGAACCTTGCTGAATCAATTAAAGTACCAGTTCCAATTACTCGTTGCCAGTTGATAACATCGGACTGTTGACTAGTAATTTGCAAAATCTGATAAGTTAAAGCATCAACAGGGTTACTAACATTAATAAAGATCGCTTTAGGGCTGTATTGAACTAAGGGGGGGATAAGGTCTAGCATGATCTTAGTATTACCCACAAGGAGTTCACTACGACTATTCATCTCTTTATTCATCTTTCCGCCCTCATGGAGACTCTCGCTAAACCTCTCATCAGGTTAGCGATGAGAGGAAATGAGGGACATAATTTATGTTGCATAGTTATATCCATCTGATTTGTGAATAGGTTTACAGTATTTGTGGCTAATACCTTGAACTGTTTGGTTAGCAGTTTTAATGTTAAAACTACCTGTTTTTCTGATTGCTACTCTTCCGACATAAGTTCCTGTTTTTTTCCCTTTAGTTACCACCGCTTTGACAATATCTCCTGTTTGAAATCCAAAGAATTGTTTTTGCCTTAATTTTGCAGAAGTTCGAGGAAAACCATATTTATCAACTCTAACCATTTGGCGTACACCTCTACCCGTAGCTGTAATAATCAAAGGTTTACTAACTTCGATATTAATTTTAGTCGGTGTTGATTTGCCTACACAAGCAGCATCTAACCAATGAGTTTTAGGTAAATTTCGTTTAGTTCTATTGTATTTAGTTAAACCTCCTGAACCTGTTTCTAAATCTAAACCAAATGCTTTTAAGCGATTAAATAATTCGCAACGAGTGGAATTAACAGCAGTAGCATCTTTTAGTGGTTGCTTACATTGTTTCAATATCTTATTTAAGATGTTTGGCTTTTGAGAAAGAAAGTCTTTTATGTCTTGGCTTCCTTTTTGTTGATTACAGTCTCTACAAGCAATAGATAAGTTACTAACGCAATTACTACCTCCTTTAGACTTAGGTACAATATGCTCTATTTCTAAAGGAACATTAGAAACTCCACAATAAGCACATTTACGTTGCCATTTTTCCAATAAATATTCTCTGACTTCGTAATTAAATAATGTCCCTTGTTGGTATTCGACCC
>NZ_JALKVM010000065.1:0-3643 GCF_057440575.1 Johannesbaptistia floridana | reverse complement strand
ACTTTTTCTGAGGTTAATTTAGTACATAAGTTCTGGTGCAAGATATGAGTTAAAGCTTATCTGTAAGGGGTAGGTTTTAAAAAGCGGTATAGATGAACAGGGTAAGCTCATCTAATTTGGTATAAAATCTACTTGACAAAAAGAACCCTGTCTGATGTTTGCTGAAATTGTGGGGCTTCCAATATAATTAGATAGTCGATTCTCAATTTTGCTCAAGTCTGGAGGAAAACCATAATTAGTGAGGGCTAACGCTCCCTAGCTCATGAACATGGAATTGATATTCAAATCTCTAGGTAGAATCCCTGAATTATTTTCAGCAGAAAAAGGGAATACTATATCTATAGGCTAATCAAAATGACCGCCTTTTGTAAATTTATTAGGAGGTAGTTGAGCAAATGGTAAAGATATCAATGCAGGAATCTGTATATAATAGTAATGAAAATTTTATCAAAATTTATTACATTTTTAGTTATTTTTGGTTCAGTTATAGGCTTTTATTCATTTCTAGAAAATGGTCTTAAACAAAGCCTCATCAACCATCCTTTAGAAGGAGATATTTGTTCAAGTATTTACGAATTAAAAGATATAGACTTAATCTCAAACTATTTAGATAGAGGTGGAAATATTAATAAAGATATAGGATATGTTGGTGGAGGTACTTTAGGATGGACTAAGCGTGGAACATTGTTACATTGTACAGCGCTCTGGGGTGGATTAGAATCAATTAAATTTTTACTAACCAATGGTGCAAATGATACGATAGTTAATCAATATGGACAGACCCCTTTAGAAATGGCAAAAAGTGATTCATTTCCTAAAGATTCAATCATTGAATTGTTACAAGAGAATCAAACTCAATCTCCCAGTTCGTATCCTTGGAAAGGTAGAATATGTAGTAATAATCAAAATACCCAGCAAAAAAAAACTTTTATAAAAAACTATTTAAATAGAGGTGGAGATATTAACAAATATATTCAAATTGTCACAGATTCTACTTTTGAATCTTCTTTCTTAGGAACTTTATTACACTGTAGTGTATACTCGAATGATCTAGATTTAGTTCAATTTCTCTTGACCAATAAAGCAAATATTAATTTACTTGATGCAAAGGGTAATACTCCTTTACAAATGGCTCAAAGTTATGAAAATATAAATCAATCAATTATTACATTACTGCAAAAATCTGAAACACAGTCTAATCAATCATTAAATATATATCCTTTGGAAGGCAAATTATGTGGCCCTGGAGAAAACTATTTATATGATAATGTTGAAAAAATAATAACTCTTATTCGAGATTATTTGAATAACGGAGGAGATATTAATTCTCCTATTCAAATCAAAAATATTTCAACTAGTAGTTCATATGGACGAGGACATTATATTTTTGAGCCTTCTATTCGGGGAACATTGCTACACTGCTATGTATATTCAGATAAACTAGAGGTGGTTAAATTTCTCTTACTAAATGGTGCTAACGTCAATTTACGTGATGAAAAGGGTCAAACTCCTTTACAAATAGCACAAAGTACTAAAAATTTTATTAGTGATGAAGTTACTGAACTTTTAAAAAATTATTAGTCATAAATATTAATTAAAAATGTCAGAAGATAGAACTACTTTATATTATAACTCTCAAAGAATTTTAAAATTTCATTTAACTAGGGAAAAACTAAATATCAATTTTTTACCTATGATAACTTTAGAAAATAGATATAATACAGTATACTTATTATTTTTGATACTTGAGTTATTGATTTTTGTCTATTTCATTTTTCATTTTAATATATTTAATACGATTGATTTAAGTATTTCTGGTGTATGGCTTTTTTACTTAATTTCTCCTTTTATTTTAGTTTATTTTTTACCTCTTATTAGCTTCGTTTTCAATCAGAATATAGACATAATTATATGTGTTTTCATTTTTCCACTATTTTGGTTTCTTTCATATTTAATACCTGGTGGCTATGATCTAAATTTTCTTAATGGTTATTATTTTATTTTAGTAATTTTGGTATTTGTGCTCTTTTGTTTAAGAAAAATAAGGTTAACAATATTTAGAGAACTTTTTTGCTCAACTACTTTAACCCTAGATAGTCAAAGATTAAATATTCGTATATTTTGTTGCAATTATTTAATCAAGAATTATGTTTTACCTGAAGATAAAATTAAACTAATTGCAAAAAATGGTTTACAGGTTTTTAAGGATGTTAAAAATCATAAGGGTATTATTAAACTCTATCGTCTAGGTATTAACTTAAGTTCACAAGAAAAAGAAAAGTTACAACAAGTTTTGAATTTAATTGAAATAAATAAAGGCAAATAATTAAGGTTGACAGGGCAAGATCTTAGACTAAAGAGAAATGAACTTTTTCTGAGGTTAATTTAGTACATAAGTATTGGTGGAAGATGTGAGGTGGAGGTAAATTGGGTAGTTGATTTCTCCCTCACTGAAAAATTCCATTCTATATAAAACAAGAGCAAAATTTTGATAGCATACTAGAGGATTATATTTAAATATAGCGATGATATCAATAAATAAGTCTTCTATTCGACAATTTTTAGGATCTGAGTCTATTAGTAGCTATACAGAATCTCAAGTAGTTATTTTACCAATTCCCTATGAAGCTACTACTACTTATCGCAAAGGATGCCAAAATGGTCCTAGTTCTATTTTAATCGCTTCAGATCAACTAGAAGCTTATGATGATGAGTTAGAAACGGAAGTTTGTTTAGAATGCAGTATTTATACCTGTGAGGCTATAGCTGATACTCGCCTTCAGCCAGAAATAACTCCTGAAGTTATGCTTAATCTGACTACCACGAAGGTATCTGAATTAATCGCTGATGATAAATTTGTCATAGCCGTTGGTGGTGAACATAGTATAACCGCAGGAGTTGTTAAAGCTTATCAAGAGGCTATAGATGAACCCTTTACAGTGATTCAAATTGACGCCCATGGAGATTTACGTCATAGTTATCAGGGTTCAATTCATAATCATGCCTGTGTAATGCGCCGCATTGTGGATATGAACTTGCCTACACTTCCTGTAGGTATTCGCAGTCTATGTAAAGAAGAAGCTGAATTGATTAAAAAACATTCAATTCCGGTGATTTGGGACCGAGAAATTGCTACTGATGCCAATTGGATCGAAAGGGCGATCGCCTCTATTACTACCTCTAAGGTTTTTATTACCATTGATGTTGATGGCATAGATCCAGGTTTAATCCCTGGAGTGGGTACACCTGAACCAGGGGGTATAAGTTGGTATCAATTACTACATTTTCTTAGAAGAGTATTTGAAAACTATCAAGTAATTGGCTGTGATGTAATGGAGTTAGCACCATTAGCAGATTCTGTGGTTTCAGAATTTACTGTAGCTAAGTTAATTTATAAGCTAATTGGTTATTACTACACAGAAAATTTGAGTAATGAGTAATGAGTAATGAGTAATGAGTAAATACCCATGGGTTACACTACAACGCTCACTGCTATACTAGCTTGTAGAAGCAGATTAGATCCCCCCTAACCCCCCTTGAAAAAGGGGGGAAAGAGCTTTATTTTGATGTCAAACACCATAATGCGTAGTAGTTGTAGGGTGTGTTAGGGCGAAGCCCGTAACGCACCGCTAGATGAGTTTTG
>NZ_JALKVM010000064.1:0-3654 GCF_057440575.1 Johannesbaptistia floridana | reverse complement strand
GGGTAACAATTCACGAGGTAAATGGGGGGCTAACCCTGATAAGGCTTCTGCTCGGTCGGATTCATTTCTAATCCCTCGGGCGGCTTCTAAGGCATCGGGTAACAATTCAGGAGGTAAATGGGGGGCTAACCCTGATAAGGCCCTAGCTCGGGAGGATTCTTTTCTAATACCTCGGGCGGCTTCTAATGCGGAGGGTAACACTTCGGGGAAATGGGGGGCTAACCCTGATAAGGCCCTAGCTCGGTAGTATTCATATCCAATGCCTCGGGCGGCTTCTAAGGCATCGGGTAACAATTCACGAGGTAAATGGGGGGCTAACCCTGATAAGGCTTCTGCTCGGGAGTATTTATCTCCAATGCCTCGGGCGGCTTCTAAGGCAGAGGGTAACAATTCACGAGGTAAATGGGGGGCTAACCCAGATAAGGCCCTAGCTCGGTAGTATTCATCTCCAATGCCTCGGGCGGCTTCTAATGCCTCGGGTAACAACTCAGGGAAATGGGGGGCTAACCCTGATAAAGCCGTAGCTCGGGAGTATTCATCTCCAATGCCTCGGGCGGCTTCTAATGCCTCGGGTAACAATTCAGGGAAATGGGGGGCTAACCCTGATAAGGCTTCTGCTCGGTAGTATTCATCTCCAATGCCTCGGGCGGCTTCTAATGCGGAGGGTAACAATTCACGAGGTAAATGGGGGGCTAACCCAGATAAGGCCCAAGCTCGGTAGTATTCATCTCCAATGCCTCGGGCGGCGTCTAATGCCTCGGGTAACAATTCAGGGAAATGGGGGGCTAACCCAGATAAGGCCCTAGCTCGGTAGTATTCTTTTCCAATGCCTCGGGCGGCGTCTAAGGCGACCGGTAACAATTCACGAGGGAAATGGGGGGCTAACCCTGATAAGGCCCTAGCTCGGTCGTCTTCGTCTCCAATGCCTCGGGCGGCTTCTAAGGCATCGGGTAACAATTCTGGAGGTAAATGGGGGGCTAACCCTGATAAGGCCCTAGCTCGGTCGTCTTCGTCTCCAATGCCTCGGGCGGCTTCTAAGGCGACTGGTAACAATTCACGAGGTAAATGGGGGGCTAACCCTGATAAGGCTTCTGCTCGGTTGTATTCATTATTAATACTTCTGGCTATTTCTAAAGCAGATGGTAATAAAGAAGGAGGAAGATATTTAACAATCGCCTTTAATCCTCTAGCTTGAGCCCCTGAATCTTGGTTTTGCCTGATATAAGCCAGTCCTCGTGCTGGTATCCAGACTTCTTTTTCTACTAAGGCGGCTATTAACTCTGGTTTAATATTCCCTACCAAACTATTCACAGATGTCAGTATTAAAGCATAACGAAACTGTAAACTAATTGATTCGGTTGGATTGTTATCAAAGGTTGCTTCTGCTAGTTGCCAAGCTTTTGATACATCTTTGATGAAAAGAGCGGTTTTACCTTGTTTTTCACATTGACTGTACCAACCGTTAGTTCCACTAGAGTTTTCTTCTCTCAGTAATTGATGAATCTCTTCAATTTTTTCAGCTTTTTCAAAATGCCAGATTAATTGGTTATAAATATAACCATCATCGTTTAAACTTTGCCATAAGCCGTTTTTAGTTTGTTTTCGATAACCTTCTAATAATCGTTGATGGGCTTGAGGAAGAGATAAGCCTAATCCTGGTAATTGCCAGTCTTCATCAGGTTGTGTAGGCGATTGAACTAAATTACGTGCTAAATCGTGTAACAAATCATGTAGACGATAATTAGTTCCTTCTTCACTGGACACACCTAGTAATAATAAGGCTTTATTTCGTAAATATTCCAGAGTCTGTTGAGCCTTATTTTCCTGACAATCCCACAAAGTTGCTGCCATCTTGGCTGTGATGGTCACATCATCTGGTAATATTCCCAACCAAGCAAATTGTTGCAATCTTTCAGTCGATAATCTTTTTAAACTGAGGTTAAACGAGGCTATTAAACTAAACTGTTGGCGTTTTTCTTCACTACTAGCCTCTTCAGGTTCTATCCTATTTAATATGGCTAACTCTGCTTCTAAATCTGATAACAATTCATCCCAGGTGAATCCTTCCGTTATTTGAGCTGCTGCTAATTCTAAAGCTAGGGGTAAATATCCTACTGTTTTGGCTAAAGTTTCAGCCTGTTCACGTTCTTCACTGGTTAGCTGATTAGTTAAACAGTTGGTTAATAACTCCAGAGATTGTTCTGGAGTCATGATGTCTAAATCATAACGAATTGCTCCTTTGACCGGGGCTTCCCTCGTAGTAACTAAAACTTGACATCTTTTTCCCACAACTTGAAAAGGTTCTACATCTTCAGGATTCCAAAGGTCATCAACCACTATTAAGGCTTTTTTATCTGCTAGTAGGGTTCTTAATTGTAAAGTTGCTGCATCCACATTAGTTGGTTTAAAATCATAATCTCCTAATGCTTGTATCCAACCATGGAGAAATGACAGGATATCTGGTTGTTGACCTAGGGTTGCCCAAAAAATCCCGTCAGGGAAGTTTGATTGAACTTCTCTGTCATAGGCTAAGGCGGCGGCTAAGATTGATTTACCAATGCCTCCTAATCCATAGATGGCACTAATCACTAGTGTTCCATTTGCGGCTGTTTCTGGAGATAGGAGACTGTTTTTTAATTTATCCCTGACCAATGGACGTTGGACAAAGTTACTTGGTAAAGGCGGGGCTTGATTACGATAGTAACTCAATTTTACCTCCCTGAGAGACTAGTATAGATTTATTGTAGCATCAACAAAACTTACCTTTCTTGCCAAGCGCTTTATTAATGTACGAATTACTTGACGTTTAGTCTCTTGCTTAGTCTCTTGCTGTTGATAGCAATATTTCTCCCTTCAATTCAATTAAGTTTTGAGGAACAATATGTAATTGGTTTTTCTGTCTTTTTAAGATTGACACTGAGTTATAGCAAGCTCGCAAATAGATGTTTACAGTTATCATCAAAAGCCCCCCGAAATTGCGCTATCCTTTATAAGCAACTCTGAAACCCTTGTATAGCAGGGAGCAGGGAGCAGGGAGCAGGGAGAAATTTTTAAGTAAAATTACTTAATTTCCTAAATAATGTATTTGTTTATACATTATTTTCTTAAACAAAATCTGAAAAAGCACTTAATTACAAGTTGGTGTTTTTGTCAAGTTTTAGCAAAAGAATATTAGTGTCAACTAAAAATAACATTTAACCTCTTTCTCCATAAATAGTTTCTCTAGTAATAGCTTCATCAGATAAAATCGGGCCATCATGATGATGACTTTTTGCCCATTCTCGAAATGCTGTTATCCATTCGGATGTGGTGGCTGTTTCATAAAAAGGAGGTTCTGGCGTTTGATCAAAAGATTTGACTTTTTGGTTAAATAATATTTTTTCTTCGGGTGTTAATGACTGAAAAATTTGTGCTAACGTATCAACTAATTGAGTGTTCATCTTTTAAATCTCCTACATTTATTGAAAAATATATTCTTTTCCGTTATGTCATTTATTATTTACTTTCTTCCGAGTAAGTCTGGGTGACATGGGTAGAAGTTGTTATAGCAGTGACCGCAGTGGTGTTAACAACATTTATCACTAACTTTTCCCCCCAACCCCCCGCAAGGGTAGGTTTTTTACCAAGAGCTTGTAGTAAAAGTAAGACAAGGTA
>NZ_JALKVM010000063.1:0-26739 GCF_057440575.1 Johannesbaptistia floridana | reverse complement strand
AGTTATTGGTGTAGTAGGGGCGCAAGGCTTGCGCCCTTTTTATTTCTACTACAAGAGTTAATACTTTAAACTTCAAAATTCAATCACTACAACTACTAATATAATGTTGGGTTTCGTGCCTCAACCCAACCTACTGGCTACCTTCTTACTCGTTACTCATTACTCATTACTCATGTTTGGTGCGTTACGGCAATCCGTTATCTTACTTGTGATGTCCCAAAGATAACGACAGCCTAACGCACCCTACTACTAATATAATGTTGGGTTTCGTAACCAAGGGCCCAACCTACAGGCTACTAATACTACTCATTACTCATTACTTCAAAACTCATTACTCAAACACAACCAGCAACTTTTGGCAAAGGTGCAAGATCTAAGTATATCCATTTACTTTTCGAGGCAATTATTGTTAAAAATGAGGAGTAAAGAAAAGTAAGAAAGATCTAAATTAGGGCGATCGCACAAATTACGATAAATAACTTGTTCTGGTAAAGTTGCCTTTTCCACAATCATAGAACTCTCTAATAGTTGATATTTAGCTAAAACTTGCCAAACTTGAGAATAAACAGCACTAAACTTCATTAAAACTACCACATCAGCCCATTTTAGAGCTGTTTCTAACTCTGATAGATTATATAATCCTGGTAATATAGCCAAACGCTGTTCCCGAATTGTTAGGGGAATACCCAAAGCATTAGCGGCAGCCATTGGCGCTGTTACTCCAGGAATCATTTCTATCTGTATAGTTGGATCTAGTTGTTGCAGAGTTTGAGCTAAATAGGTAAAACTGCTATAAAAACTAATATCTCCCTCACAAACAAAAGCCACATCTTGCTGATTATTCAAATATTTACTTACCTCAGTAGCTGCTTGATGCCAAGCTGAGGTTAATTCCTGCATATCTTGCACATAAGGAAAGTAAAGAGGTAATTTGTGCTGACTAGTTTTTAACCAGGGTTTAACAATTTTTTCTGCTATCCCCTCTCTACCATCTCTCCCTAGAGGAAAAGCTACCACAGGAGATTGTTGCAGTATTTTTAAGCCTTTGACAGTGATTAATTCAGGATCTCCGGTACCAACGCTAATACCATATAGAATACCTTTAGATAAAGAAGATTTCATGTTTGAATTGCCCACTCAAATAAATAATTATTATTTAAGCTAACAGTATAGTTTACAGATGAGTTTGTAGTAGGGCTTTAGCCCTATCAAACCTGGAAATCTTACTGGTAACTCTAATCTTTTCTATATCTTTTGGACTAAAGTCCAACTACGAACCTCGTTGATCTTGAACACGAGATAATTAACAGTGCGTTACTCTCTGTTGAATATTTTCAATAGCGATGAGTTTGTAGTAGGGCTTTAGCCCTATTAAACCTGGAAATCTTACTTGTAACTCTAATCTTTTCTATGTCTTTTGGACTAAAGTCCAACTACGAACCTCGCTGGCTTTTTGCCCTATCTTGAGCTATCTTTTGGACCTTTAGTCCAACTACGAACCTCGTTGATCTTGAACACGAGATAATTAACGGTGCGTTACACGCAGGTTAACGCACCCTACATTTAGTACTAATTAACCTTTTAGTTTGCGAGACCAAACCTTAGTGGGTAATCCCCAAACATAAATAAAGCCTTCAGCGGCGCGATGGTCAAATTCATCATCAGACCCATAGGTAGCTAAATCTGGGGCATAAATAGAATTATCTGATTCACGTCCCACAATAATAGCATTGCCTTTGTGGAATTTGATTCTAACTACTCCAGAAACCCGCTCTTGAGTTTTGAGAATAAAAGCATCTAAAGCTTCTTTGAGGGGACTAAACCAAAGACCTTTGTAGACTAATTCTGTATAGGTTTGTTCTAATCCACGCTTATATTGAGTCACATCTGCTGTTAAAGTTAAACTCTCTAAGTCACGATGGGCAGCAATTAACACGGATAAAGCAGGAGTTTCATAGATTTCACGGGATTTAATTCCTACCACCCGATTTTCTACCATATCAATACGTCCAACTCCATGATTACCAGCTATCATATTCACTTCAGTAATTAGTTGAATAGGATCTAAACTGTGACCATTAACTTGAGTTGGGATACCAGCTTCAAAAGTAATAGTTATATACTCTGGTTCATTGGGAGTATCAGCGATCGCCTTAGTCATTAGATATATTTCTTCGGGGGGTTCGTGCATGGGATCTTCTAAAGGTCCTGCTTCTATACTACGCCCAAGTAAGTTACGGTCTATACTATAGGGTGAAGATTTTTTCACTGGAGATTCAATCCCGAATTTTTCTCCATAGGCGATGGTTTCTTCCCGACTCATCCCCCATTCTCTTGCTGGCGCTAAAACTTTTAAATCTGGATTTAGAGCCATAATCGCTACATCAAAGCGTACTTGGTCATTACCTTTGCCTGTGCAACCGTGGGCTACTGCATCTGCGCCGTATTCCGCCGCCGCATCTACTAGCATTTTGGCGATTAACGGACGGGCTAAAGCTGTAGATAGAGGATAACGATTTTCATAGAGGGCATTAGCTTGAATCGCAGGAAAAGCATACTCTTTGACAAAAGTTTCAATTCCATCAACCACTAAAGAGGCTGAAGCACCACATCTTAGGGCTTTTTCTTTGATTGGACCGAGTTCTTCCCCTTGTCCTAAGTCTGCCGCTAGGGTTATTACTTCTTTGATTCCCCATTCTTCCATTAAATAGGGGATACAAACGGAGGTATCTACTCCACCAGAATAAGCGAGAACTACTTTATTAGCACGAGCCATGTTTATTTTAAATTAAATTACAACTAAACAGCTAATTATAGCTTTTTCCTCTGGTTTTTAAAATCTTAAATGTTAAGAAAAGACGATAAAAAATTTGTTTAGGTATTACTCACATCTTCTACCAGTACTTATGTACTAAATTGACCTCAGAAAAAGTTCATTTCTCTTTTGCCTAAAATCGCATCAGGAGAACAAAAATACTGAATACACCTTTAGGGTCAACAAATTTTAAAAGGTTTAGCATTAACTCATTACTTCAAAACTCATTACTCATTACTCAACCACCACCAGCCTGTAGGTTGGGTTGAGGCACGAAACCCAACACTATAAAAGTATTTGTAGTTGTAGGGTGTGAAGCGGGCGAAGCCCGTAACGCACCGTTAGATGAGTTTTGAAGTAATAAGTTTTGAAGTAATGAGTAAGAAGGTAGCCTGTAGGTTGGGCCCTTGGTAACCAAACCCAACATCATCTTATTTCTGAACCACAGGATGATTATATTTGACAAGAGGCGATCGCCCCTTAACTTTGTACTACTCTGTAGGTTGGGCCCTTGGAACGAAACCCAACATCATCTTATTTATGAACCACAGAATGATTATATTTGACAACAGGCGATCGCCCCTTAACTTTGTAGCACTATGTAGGTTGGGTTGAGGTAACGAAACCCAACATCATCTTATTTATGAACCACAGAATGATTGTATTTGACAAGAGGCGATCAACTCAGATTTTCCACCAGAACTTATGTACTTTCATTAGCTCAGGAAAAAACTTATTTATTTAGTGGCTAAAACGATTTGTGTCCCCAATCATAAGTATAAATAGTTAAAAAATAATTCGCGCATTCGCGCATTCCAATACATCCCAACTAAACTATTATTTTCTATAACCATATAATCAGATAATCATAGTTAAGCTACTATTTTTTAAGGTAAAAAGGGAATAAGCATTAAGAAAATACCCGTACAAAACATGCGACACGAAGCCCAATAAAGACATTGTCGAGGCGGGGGTTGAAGTTGTTGCGATACGCAGACCGACAGTTCCTCGGGTAGTAGCTCCAAGAACCACCACGCATTACTTTTTTATTACTCACTTTTATAAGTTTACTTATATTATTTAAGTAGTCGTTATAATAATCAAAATCATTATCCCAAACTCTACTATTGTCAGGAGCTTCTTGATAATTACTATGCCAAGAATCTCCACACCATTCTAATACATTTCCGTGCATATCGTAAAGACCAAAACCATTAGGATAAAAATTTCCTACTTCTTTTGATTGAGGCTGGTTTTCACTTGCTGCTTCTTCTTGATAAACAACACGACTATCATAACAAGCTAAATCATATCTAATGGTTTCACCAAAATGAAAAGGGGTTGTGGTTCCAGCCCGACAAGCATACTCCCACTCAGCTTCACTGGGTAAGCGATAATTTCTCTTTGTATAACGAGACAAACGGGCACAAAACTCTACTGCATCGTACCAACTTACATAGGTGACTGGATGGTTATCTCCTCGATTAGATGGTCTTTGCTTTAACTCTCTTCCCTCTTGAGGTAATCCTGCCACAAACTGCCATTGAGATTCAGTAATGGGAGTTTGACTTAGGTAAAATTGTGATACAGTAACTCTGTGTTGAGGTTTTTCACTATCATAACTATCTTCTTCAGTTTTTGGAGAACCCATGATAAATTCACCTGCGGGTATATCCATCATGTTTAGTTGAATTCCTTCTGTTAATACTTCTTCAAAATAAAAAGCTTCTACTGACTCTCTCCTTATTATTTCTCCTTTTTTATCGACAAATACTGTTTCACCGACAAACTTGTGTTTTGATATTTCTTCCAGGAAATTAGCATAATTAACACTATCGATAAGGTCATGAGGTATTGGTAAAACTTTTTCAACCTTTTTTAAGGTACAACCAAAGGGTGATTCTGCCCATTGTAGTAAAGCGATAGCTTGTTCCACCTGTGATGTATTCTCACTTGGCAAATATTGTTTAGGAACTTCTAAACTAAATACTAATTCCTTAAACTGACTTACTGTCATACGTTTTAAAATTATAAATAGCTCATGTTTATTCATATATCATACAAACTAGTTTAGAAAAATTTAACAGCAATAATATTTAATTAACAGAAAATACTAATATATTTTATTTATTTTAATATAAAATCTTGATTACTACATAACCTATGGTGCGTTACACTTCGTTAACGCACCCTACAGGACTACAAGCTCTTTGTAAAAAATCTACCCTTGTGAGCTCCCCCTCTCTCGGAGCTATACAATAGTTTCAGTCAGAGTGTTGGGTTTCGTGCCTCAACCCAACCTACAAACTACTGCTGTTAATTCGACTCGTTGTCCATTATTTAATCGCTTAAAAGCATTTGGTTTAGATTTAGAAACAGGTTCAGGAGGTTTAACCAAATACAATAGAACCAAACGAAATTTACCTAAAACTCATTGGTTAGATGCTGCTTGTGTTGCAACATAAATTATGTCCCTCCTTTCCTCTCATCGCTAACCTGATGAGAGGTTTAGCGAGAGTCTCCATGAGGGCGGAAAGATGAAGATTTATATCTCAGTGTTCTTCACAACAGGCGATCGCCCCTTAATTTGTAGCACTCTGTAGGTTGGGCCCTTGGAACGAAACCCAACATCATCTTATTCTCAGACCAAAGCATCTTTATCACTCATTTACTTGTGGGGGATGAATTATGAGTAATGAGTAATGAGTAATGAGTAATGAGTAAGAAGTCTTGAAGTAAAAAGTTTTGAAGTCTTGAAGTAATGAGTAAAAGAATTGATCCTAACCCCTTAAAAATTGATTCTCGCCCCCTTAACTTTGTAGCACTCTGTAGGTTGGGCCCTTGGAACGAAACCCAACATCATCTTATTTCTGAACCACAGGATGATTATATTTGACAAGAGGCGATCAACTCAGATTTTTCACCAGAACGTATGTACTTTCATTAGCTCAGGAAAAAACTTATTTATTTGGTGGCTAAAAGGATTTGTGTCCCCAATCATAAGTATAAATAGTTAAAAAATAATTCGCGCATTCCACTACATCTCAACTTAACTATTATTGCTTTATATCTATACAACCAAATAGTTATATTTGATCTACTATTTTTTAAGGGAAAAAGGGAATAAGCATTAAGAAAATACCCGTGCAAAACATGCGACACGGAGCCCAATGAGGTCGTTGACGAGGCCGGGGACGCTGTCGTTGCGATACGCAGACCGACAGAACCTCGGGTTGTAGTCCCAAGAACCACCACGCCTTACTTTTGTGCTACTTACCTTTAGAAGTGTAATAAGATTATTTAAGTAGTCGTTATAATAATTAAAATTATTATCCCAAACTCTACTATTGTCAGGAGCTCCTTGATAATTACTATTCCAAGAATCTCCACACCATTCTAACACATTTCCGTGCATATCGTAAAGACCAAAACCATTAGGATAAAAATTTCCTACAGGTATTGTTCCAGATTGGCGTTCACCTGCCGTCTCTTCTTGATAAACATACTTACTATTATAACAAGCTAAATCATATCTAATAGTTTCGCCAAAATGAAAAGGGGTTGTGGTTCCAGCCCGACAAGCATACTCCCACTCGGCTTCACTGGGTAAGCGATAATTTCTCCCTGTGTAACGAGACAAACGGGCGCAAAACTCCACAGCATCGTACCAACTTACATAGGTAACTGGATGATTATCTCCTCGATTAGATGGTCTTGCCGTTAACTTCCTAGCCTCTTGGGGTAGTCTGGTGGCCACAAACTGCCACTGAGATTCAGTAATGGGAGTTTGACTTAGGTAAAATTGTGATACAGTAACTCTGTGTTGAGGTTTTTCACTATCATAACTATCTTCTTCAGTTTTTGGAGAACCCATGATAAATTCACCTGCGGGTATATCCATCATGTTTAGTTGAATTCCTTCTGTTAATACTTCTTCAAAATAAAAAGCTTCTACTGACTCTCTCCTTATTATTTCTCCTTTTTTATCGACAAATACTGTTTCACCGACAAACTTGAGTTTTGATATTTCTTCCAGGAAATTAGCATAATTTTCTCCCAAATTGCTGAGTATTTGGCGAGATATTTGAGCATAAACATTTTCTAAGGTAATATTGTTCGTTGCTGATTTAGACTCTTTAACTAAAGAAGCAACACATTCTCGTAGAGACTTTCCTAATTTCCGTTCGATATAATCAGATATGGTCCAAAAAATCATTTCTGAATCTCGAAAAGGCGCATCATTCAATAATTGAGTTCTAATATCTTCAACGGCAACATCATAAATCACACTATCAGCATTTGTATCTGGGGTGATTTCCGTTAAGGGTTTGAGTATTCCCCCTAAAAAGACCTCTGCAATATGTACAGATGAAGACTCATTTAAAAATTGTTCTTGAATGATACGAACTATGGGCAATGTAATAACTGGTGAAGCCATTAATAATCCTGCTAATTTTCTCCCGAGAGGCGAAGAAATACGACGAAAACGCTCGATTCTTTGTTCTCCATTTAATTCAGCTATTTTAGTTTGAGGTAATTGTAATTGTGGCAAAGGCATAAATTCTGATTCCGAAGGGAAAATAAAACCTGTGATAGTTTGGTCATGTTTTCCCATAACAAACTTACTCCAATTACTCACACTCCAATTATTAACTTCATCTGTTTCGGAACTTTCTATTTCTACTGTAAAAACTGGTATTTTACTTCCTTGTTCTAAATCAAAATCTTTCCAAATCAGTAATTCTCTAATGAGTAAATTTTGGTTACAATTACCCCTAGTAGAATTAGTAAATTTAACAGCAGCACCCAGTTTTAATCCACTTCTTAACCACAGACTGTGGGGCAAAATCTGCAATAAAGCTACGGGTTGATATTTACTCCAGTTTTTTAAGCTTTTTAAAAGACTGCCATCAAACCATCTCTGTCCCACACAATCACTGACAATTATAATTAATTTTCTTCCTAGAGGGTCGATTATTTCTTCTGGATTTTTAACTTTAGCTTTTTTATTTTTGCGATTAACCAGGGTTACTTTTTGTTCATCATCTACAGCCAATCCCCAAGTGGAAACTTCTCGAAAAATGCCATAATGTTCTACTAATTGTTGTAAATCTTTAACAAAATGTTGCCATAAAACCATAGACGAATTTTCATCTATAATTAGAGCTAAATCAAATAGAGGTTCAGGTTGACTGGTTAATACTGGAAAACAAATACCATGTTTAGCGGTCTTTTCTACAGTTTTTATCTCATCAAGAATTGTTCTTCTCCCAGAATCTATCTTTTGCATTAGTGGTCGTAAAGCTTTAGCAAATTCTAAGGGTTTTCGTAGGGATGGGGGGTCAATATGTCTGATGGGTATAGTTTTTCCTTTTAGAGAAGAATCTGGTTTGTCTACAGTATCTTGATGGGGAGAGATTGGTGTTTTATCTTGATTGTTATTATCTGGTGTTGGTGAAGGCTTTGGATTTTGAATTGAACTATCATTTAAAAATAATCTAGCTAATTGATATAATCGATTTTCAAGGAAAAATAAAATTAAACAGATAATTAATAGCAGAAATAAATAGGTTGCTAATTGCTCAAAGTAAATAGAGAATAAAAATAAAAGAATATTTGATTTTTGATAATTGCTACTCTTGCTATGATTGAGATTTAAACATTCTTTTTGTTTTAAGGCTAACCAAAAAACATCAGCAATATCTGTTCCTGTTAAATCACTTTGGGTATTTAAACAAGAAATAATTTGCTTGAGTTTCTGATTTGCTAATTGTTCCATATTTTCATTCTAAATTCTACATTCGCCTATTCTAAATCATCTTGAAGATGAGCGATCGCATCATCACGATATAATCCTTCTTGTAAAATAATACCGGAAAAGTTTATTTATTTGATGACTAAATAGATTTTTATAACTAAAAATCAAGTATAAATACTTACAAAATCATTCTACATTCTTAATTCTTAATTTTTCATTCGTTTGTCTATTGGACTAAAGTCCAACTACGAACCTATAATTACTACTGGGGTATATAAACTGGATGCGGGTATTCTTCATTCGCGCATTCTTAATCATTCCCATTCGCTATCCGTTAAAGGTTTCATTAATAAATCTCTAATTTCTTGTCTTTTTTCTTCATTTTTAGGACTATCTTCATTAGTAAGTACATATATAGCATTCAGAAGTTGATCTGTTGCCTTGTCTCTATCTTCTCCTTCGTCAGGAATAAAATACTTGATTAGTTCATTGATTTCGTTTATTTTACTATTAAATAAGTCTTCTCCGAAATGAGCGGTAACAATCTCTTCTAATTCATGAGTGTTAGGATCTGGCATTCTTACCCGTAAACATCGTCTTTTAAAAGCTTGAGGAAAATCTCTCTCTCCATTGCTAGTCATGATAATAATCGGAAAGGCAAAACATTTTACTCTTCCTCCTCTAATCGCAACATTAATATTCTCATCTTGTGTTTGAACTTCAGATACAAATAACTTGTCTTTTTCCTGATTCTGAGAATTTCGGACTAATTCAGGAATCTCAAATTGTCCCTCTTCAAATAAGTTTAATAAGTCGTTGGGTAAGTTAATATCACTTTTGTCTATCTCATCTATCAAAAGTACTCTAGGTAAATAAGAAGGTAAAAATGCTGTGCCTACTGGTCCTAATTTAATATATTCTCCAATTTGTTTTTCTTTTACTTGAGGATTGTTAGCATCTTGAAGACGGGCGATCGCATCATAACGATATAATCCTTCTTGTAGAGTAGAACGTGCTGTAATTGACCATGATAGCACTGGACCCAAGTTTAACTCGTATGCGATCGCATAAGCTAAAGAAGTTTTCCCAGATCCTGGATTTCCTGTAACTAATAGTGGTCTTCTTAAATAAATAGCCGCATTTACACCATCTCTCACGGCGATGGCTTTTGGAGAATCTGAGAGTCGGAAATTCTTTCCTTTTTTGATTTCTCTTTCTTTACTAATAGCTAATTCAACCAATTTGTCAAAGCGTTGTTTATCAATGGTTTCTGCTTGGTTTTCTGTAGAGTTAGATTCTCCTGGGGTTGTTGATTCATTGGTATCTGAATTACTGGTGACGAAATCCTTTTCTTGTCCAAATTGTCGCCAAGGAGGCGCTTCAATCTTTTTCAGTTTCTCTCGCAGTTGATTAATGTCATCTGGACTTAAATTTTCTTGTCTTTTTCCCTTTCCTTCAAATAAATACCATTGAGTCATAAACTTACTCCTTATATTTAAACGATATTTAAACATCAAATGCTAAAGTATCTCCACCCCAATCAATATCCAACTTAGAATGTAAGCGATAGGGATTATCAAATAAAAAACCGAGGTGATAGCCTAAATATTCTTGATGTCTATTTTCTGTGGTTTCTACATAAGCATCATCTCGAATACTCTTAATATTCTCACACAGTCTATCATAGTCTCTTAGATTTTCTACTGTTAGTAAATCTTCAAATTCAGTTTTACTTATTATTTCTGCTTCTCTAAGTTTTAAATTATTTAACAAATTTCCTCTCAACCAAAATGCCAAAGGAATCCCACAACGCCATATATTAATGAAAAAACTGTCTATATTACTATGGTGACTTTTCTCAAGTAAAGGGCAATTTAAACTAAGGCTAATAATAGATTGAGATATTTTTTGAGGTAACTTTATCCACTTTTTTTTATTTGGTTGTTCTAGGCAGTATGTTTTCTCTTTAATAGTGTTTTCACACAGGGAATCTTGGCAACTTAATTCTTTTAAAATCTTCCATTTACTCAGTAATTGAATATAACGTTCTGGATTTTCAATATCAAAACGCTCACTGCTACGAAAAACTAATTTATATCTAGAACCAAACCAGCCAGGATTGGGGTCATCATTATCGGGAAGTTTTTCTACTTCTGGAATAAAGTTTGAATTAATTAAATATTCTTTTGGTAAAAATAACTCGATAGTTAACTCATTTGTATTTTTAAAATATAACAAGCATTTATGAGTCTCCTTGATTAGCTTATATATTTCTTGGTAAATATTAGTTTCATTAACTGGTATAGATTGATTGTTAATATGTTTACAAACTTTACTTGTTTCAGAATTAACTTGTTCTTGAAAGCATAATTCAGGTTTTAAGTTAAGATCAAATTTATTTTGAGACTGATTTTTACTGCTATCTTCTAAGTCTTTTTCAAAAAGAATAATTAAATAGGGAAGTCCTTGGGAATAAAGGGTATTGCAATTAAACTCTGTAACTATATCAAGACTGATGTTTAACTTTTTAGCTGTTGTTTCTATAAATTCATTTAATTTAGACTTAATTGGTTCTATTTTATCTAGATTAGATTTAGAGATAAATTGACAAAATTCTAAAATTACAGGAAATTGAGCTTCTCTTTTTTTCTCCTCACTAATCATCTGGATAATATATTTCAGGAGCAGAAAATTATTGTCTTTTAATTCATAACTGTTTTTATACAAATCAGAACAAATACTATGAGTATCTGGATAATATTCAAACAAAAATTGTTTAACTAAACCCTCAATCAGATTATCTTCAAGTTGAGAAATAACTTGAGTAAAATCATTCCAAACACTATCGATAAGGTCATGAGGTATTGGTAAAGATTTTTCAACCTTTTTTAAGGTACAACCAAAGGGTGATTCTGCCCATTCTAGTAAAGCGATAGCTTGTTCTACCTGTGGTGTATTCCCACTTGGCAAATATTGTTTAGGAACTTCTAAACTAAATACTAATTCCTTAAACTGACTTACTGTCATACGTTTTAAAATTTTAAGTAGCTCATGTCTATTCATATATCATATAAATTAGTTTGGAAAAATTTAACACCAATAATATTTAATTAACTTAAAATACTAATATATTTTATTTATTTTAATATAAAATATTGATTACTACATAACTTATGGTGCGTTACACTTCGTTAACGCACCCTACAGGACTTTAGCTACATAACATACGGTGCGTTACACTTCGTTAACGCACCCTACAGGACTAATATATTTTATTTATTTTAATATAAAATCTTGCTTACTACATAACTTATGGTGCGTTACACTTCGTTAACGCACCCTACAGGACTTGGTTGAGTGTTTCTGAAAAATCTGGTTCTCTTACCGATGTGCCGTGAACAAATATTACAGTAGTCATGTAATTAATTGGTTTTTTGTCTCTTGCTAAATTATATAGCGTGATTATCAAAAGTTATACATAAAATTAGTGTTGGGTTTCGTGCCTCAACCCAACCTACAAAGTTGTTAAATTATACAGCGTCATCATCAAAAGTTATACATAAAGTTAGTGTTGGGTTTCGTGCCTCAACCCATATCTTGCACCAGTACTTATGTACTAAATTAACCTCAGAAAAAGTTCATTTTTTTTTCGCATTATATCTTGCAAAGGTATACCAATTTTTAAGCGTTGAGCATTAATTCTTTAACTCATTACTTCAAAACTCATTACTTATTACTTCAAAACTCATTACTTATTACTTCAAAACTCCTTACTCCTTACTTCAAAACTCCTTACTCCTTACTTCAAAACTTCTTACTCATTACTTCAAGACTCATTACTCATTATTCATCCACAAGTAACTTTGGATAAAGATGCAATATCTGAGTCAACCCAACCTAGAAAGTTGTTAAATTATATAGAAAAATTACAGTTAATCCTCGAAGATTTTGCCAAAATATAGCAGAAGGCACCAAGAGAGAGAAGCAAAAAGAGAAATGCTTACAGTACAATGATGCTATCTATGCTTCCTTATTTTCAAACACCAATCCTTTGTGTGCTCCGACGGCGTTTTGTTACTAAATAACTACTTATAAACTCATGCTAACCCTAAATAACATCTTTACAGAAATTACGCTTTTGCTGATTGTATCTACTTTTGTCGGTGCTTTATTCCTTTTTTTTAAACAGCCTTTAATCATTGCTTTTATTTCTGTAGGGATAATTGTGGGTCCTGCGGGTTTACAATTAATCTCAGCCTCGGAAGAAATAGAATTATTTGCTGAGTTGGGTATCGCTATTTTATTATTTGTCGTTGGTCTCAAACTCGATATCAATGAAATTAAAGCTGTTGGTCATGTGGCTATACTTAGTGGTGTAAGTCAGATTTTTCTCACTGGAGTCATTGGTTATTTAATTGCTTGGTTATTTGGTTTTGAAACAATACCAGCTTTTTACATAGCAATTTCTTTGACTTTTTCTAGTACCATTATCATCGTTAAATTACTGTCAGATAAAAAAGAAATAGATGCTCTACATAGTCGCATCGCTGTAGGTATACTAATTATCCAAGATATAGTAGTTATACTGCTGATGATAGCCCTTAGTGCTTGGGCTTCTGGTTCAGAAAATACCAGTTGGCTAACTACTGCCTTAATAATCATCACCAAAGCAATAGGATTTCTCTCAGTAATAGCTTTAATCACTCGCTATCTCTTGACTAAAATTCTGAACCATTTGGCTAAATCTGTAGAATTATTAGTACTTTTTGCTATAACTTGGGCAATAGCTTTAGCTGCCTTAGCTTCGGCTTTGGATTTTAGTCGCGAAGTTGGTGCTTTTTTAGCGGGAGTTTCCCTAGCTTCAACCCATTACCGGGCGATTTTAGGGGCAAGATTGATGAGTTTGAGAGATTTTTTATTATTATTCTTCTTTATCAATTTAGGCATTCATATCGATATTCAACATCTGAGTGCAGAAATTATACCTGCTTTAATCTTTTCTGTGTTTGTTTTACTGGGAAAACCTTTAATCATTATCAGTTTAGTCGGCTTGATGGGCTATCGCCGCTATACTAGCTTAATCACTAGTCTTTCCTTGAGTCAAATTAGCGAGTTTTCTCTACTGTTAGCGACTCTAGGCTTAAATTTAGGACATATTACCCCAGAGGTGGTGGGATTAATTACTTTAGTTGCCTTGATTACTATGGGAATCTCTACTTATTTAATTATGGACTCTCATAATATTTATCAAAAGTTAGCCCCCTATCTCGATATTTTTGAGCGTCACATTGACCATTCTAGTGAAGAAAGTTTAGGGGATTTATCCGAATTAAATGAAGGCAAAATTGATGTAATTGTTTTTGGTTTAGGGAGATATGGTGGTGGTTTGATTGAATATTTATGTGAAGAAAATCTAGTAGTGTTGGGTGTAGATTTTAATCCACAAGTAGTTAAGTGGTGGCGGGCAAAAGGTTTCCACACTGTATATGGAGATGCAGAAGAACCAGAATTTACTAATATGTTACCCTTAGATAGAACTAGTTGGGTGGTGAGTACTATTCCTAGGGAAGACCTTAGTCTCAGTTTACTTCATAGTCTAGAAGAACATCATTTTAGAGGTAAAGTAGCTTTGACTACCCATATAGAAAACAGAAAACATATACTCATACAAAAAAATGCTGATTTGGTTTTACTTCCATTTCAAGATGCAGCAAAAATAGCCGCATTAGAAATAAAATCTCTAATTTAAGATAAAAAGTGATTAATGAATTGGTTAAGAAAAATTCCGGGAAGAGCTTATTTACTTATAGGTGTCATTATCTTTGGCGCTGCTAATGCGGTGACACGCAAATTAACTGAAATTGGCGCTGAAAATACTATAGCTGGGAGAAATCCTATTTCTTTCTGTAATGTCTTATTTGTGGGCAATTTATGCGCCCTAGCAGCTTTTTTAGTGCTTTATAATCAACAAATAAAACTTAGGGTTATTCGGCAATTATCAGTAAAAAATTGGATAAGCTTGGTAATAGTAGCAATTTTCTCCGGCGCTTTAGCCCCAGCTTTGATTTTTATGGCTTTAGAATTAACTAATGTGAATAATGTTATTTTGATTAGTAGAATTGAGCCTCCTATATCTCTAGCATTAGCAATAGTTTTTCTCCAGGCAAAAGTAAATAAATGGGTAGTAGCAGGGGCAGTAATTTCTTTCTTAGGGGTGGTAGTGACTATTTTTAGCTCAACACCAGAAATAGCCACTCAAATGTTAGGCATAGGCAAAGGAGAATTAATGGCAGGGGTGGGGGCGATCGCCGCCGCCGGAGGAGGTATACTTAGTAAAGTTAGTTTACAAAAAGTTCCTTTAGGTTTATTTAATATTGCTAGAACTGCGATTGGTACTTTAGTTTTCTTTGTAACAGCAATTTATTTATTTGGTCCAGAACATTTTATGGATATCTTTTCTCCCCTACTCTGGAGATGGATGTTATTTTATAGTCTGATTATTGTGGTATTAGGTCAACTTTCTTGGTTTGCTGGCTTGAAAAGTACAACGGCTTCAGAAATATCTCTGGCTAACTCTTTTAACCCTATAGCTGGAATAATCGCCGCCTATTTAATTTTAGGAGATGTACCCACATCTGCCCAATATTTAGGGGGCTTAATCATTTTAATCGGAATTATTCTTAATCAAATTGGTATTAGACACCAATCTCTACAATCTAGAGATAATCTACCTCCTACTCCCGTATCTTTAGAAGCAGAAAATGGTTTTAGGGGTATTTAACTCAGACCGCGAGAGAAAACCTGCTCAAAATTGCCAGCCTTTACCAGTTAATGGTTTGGGGTCACAAATAACTTGTGAAGTGGCGGAGAGCGCCTCCCAATAACTCAAGATTATTGACCACAAAACAGCCTCTAAGGCGCTCTCCGCTTTCGCTGGCAATTTTGAGTAAGTTTATTGCACCCCTCGCATCTTTACCTAATGTTACTGGTTGTGGATGAATAATGAGTAATGAGTAATGAGTAATAAGTTTTGAAGTCTTAAAGTAAGAAGTTTTGAAGTTTTGAAGTAATGAGTTACAGAATTAATGCTAAATGCTATTTTTGTCAGTGTAAAATATAAATATTAAAAGCATAATTAATTTAACTTTTTTAAATCACTCAATGAACAACAATTTAAGTTTTATTCGTCCTGTATCCGATTCTCCTAACCGACCTTTACTAATATTTTTTCCAGGAATGGATGGAACAGGCGAATTACTACATAAACAAATAGAAGGATTAAAAAAATCATTTAACTTGCGCTGTCTTCGCATTCCCAAGCATAATCTCGATGATTGGGAAACTCTGAGTAAAAAGGCGATCGCTCTCATTAAAAGAGAATTACAACCAAAATGTCCAGTATATCTCTGTGGGGAGTCTTTTGGCTCTTGTTTAGCCCTCTCAGTAGCAGTGAAAGAACCTAAATTATTTCAGCAGCTAATTATAATTAACTCAGCTTCTAGCTTTATACAGCGCCCTTGGTTAGGTTGGGGTATTCCCATTACTCGCTCTATCCCTAATTTTCTCTATTCTCTGTCTCATCTGGCTTTTTTACCCTTCTTGATTGCTTTAGATAGAGTAGATTCTGCTGATCGCGAAGCTTTGTTAACAGCAATGCGAAGTGTTCCTTCTCATGTAGTTAGTTGGCGTCTCTATTTACTAGAAACTTTTAGTTTAGCAAAGGAAAAACTGAAATCTTTAGAGCTACCAGTTTTAATCATAGCCTGTGGCAGCGATCGCCTACTTCCTTCTGAAGCTGAAGCCAGAAAACTACATGAGCAACTCCCTAATGCTCAACTAATTTTTGTCCCCGAAAGTGGTCATGCTTGTTTACTAGAAAGAGATTTTCATCTCAATCAAGTCCTTAAACAACATATCTCTCTTCCTTCTATAACTATCTAATTAACTAATTGATTTTCTAAGGCGAAACGCACTAATTCAGCTCGATTACTAGTTTCGCTTTTTCTCAATAGTTTACTTACATATTTTTCCACAGTTCTAGGACTTAAGTGGAGTTTTTCAGCTATATCTATATTAGAAAGACCTAGAGTCAGCAAATTTAACACATCTACTTCTCTTGGGGTTAGCTTTAATGACTCTAATCTCATTTCTGTATTGTCTGGCTCAAATTCTGGCTTTTCAAATTTCCACTCTGCCTGAATAATTTGCGATCGCTCCAAGAGATTACGAATTACTGCTCTCAATTCTTCTATTTCAAATGGTTTAGCCAGATAGACGTCACAACCCACTTTGTAGCCTTGAATTCTTTCTTGAGTAGAATTTCGCTCCGTCAGAAATATTACTGGTAGTAGCCTATATTGGGGGCGCTTACGTATCTGTTTAACTAATTCATAACCATCTTTTCCTGGCATCTTAATATCAGATATCAGGAGATGTGGGTGATATGTTTCTAATTTACCCAACGCTTCTTGAACATTTTTAGCACTAATTACTGAGTAACCAGCTAATTCTAGAGAATCACTAATTGTTACCCGTATGGCTAGGTCATCATCTACAACTAAAATGAGTAAAGGCATAATACTCTAGGTATGAGGTTTATTGCTGCTGTATATGCCTATGTTAAATAAATCAAAATTCCTGGTTAACACTTCTAATCCTTATCAACTATAATTGTGATTCAGATAGTAGCACTGTTTTAACCCTAAACTTAGCTAATCTTAATATAATTATTTTACTATTGTCTTTGATGATAAAATAAATTGTTAATTTTTGTCAAGTTTTTTGAATTATTTTCAGGAAATTTAGAACCCAACACCTAAAACTCAGACCCTCGCATCTTTACCCAAAGTTACTGGTTGTGGTTAAGTTTTGAAGTTTTGAAGTAAGAGAATTAATTTTTAAGCGCGATCGCATTAATTCTCTTACTCATTACTCATTACTTCAAAACTCATTACTCATTACTCAACCCTCACCAGTATGAGAATTGCTATATATGCCTAATATACAAGTGCATAACCTCAGTTAGAATATAATTAGGATATCAGTAAACAATATAAACTATAATCTAACTGAGTCGCGATCATGAAAAAAATTATACTAGCAACAACTTTGTTTTTGGGTTTATCTACCCCCATTTTAGCAGAGAATCTTTCCCATCTCAGCCAGTTACTATCCACAAAACAATGTCCTATGTGCGATTTAATGGGCTCAGGCTTAGTAATGAGCAATCTTGCTGGTGCCAATCTCAGAGGTGCTAATTTAGTCAATGCCAATTTAAGCCAGGCTAATCTCAGTAGAGCTGATTTAAGTGGAGCTGATTTACGAGGTGCATCTCTCTATGGAGCTAATTTGACAGGGGCTAATTTACAGGGGGCTAATTTACAAGGAACTGATTTAAGAAAAGCTTATTTATATGATTCTAATTTAGTTGATGTCAGTCTCAACAACTCCTATATGGATGGAGCGGTAGGCATACCTACTTACGCCGCAAGTATTGAGCAGTTTCAAGAATGGGGAATGCAAGAAACTCAAAAAGGTAATTACCAAGGAGCTATTGAGCATTTCAATCGTGCTCTTAGTTTAGATCCTAACTTTGCCTCTGCGTATCTCGGACGAGGATTAGCTAAATATCACATGGGTAATGATGTAGCGGCGGCGGAAGATGCCCAAAAAGCGGCCTTGCTATACGAACAAAACAATGATACTGAAGGTTATACAACCTCTACCCAATTTTTACAAGCTATGCAAGTAGCGCGAGAGGGTACAGAAATGAAAGACCCAGGACCTAATATGATGAATTTACTTCAGGGTGTAGCAGGTCTAGCTTTACAGTTTTTAATACCCTAGTTAGTGTCTGAGGGGATGATTGTTAGATATTCAGCATCTATCCAGAAATTACCCTTAGGAAACTTAACTCCCCAATAACCGCCTGGGCTACGAGAGATGACCACACCTTCCTCACCGATTGGTACTAGGTTAGGGGGGCGCAACATTGGCATAGGTTCTGCGGTTTTAAAATAGGAAGGTGATTTAGTTAATTTGACGCGATCGCCTATTTTTATTTCTGAAGACATAACCGAGTGATGATAGTTGTTTTATGCTAACATAAACTCTCAAGGAAAAGACAACTAATTTCAGCACTCACAAATGGACGTTCAACCTATTTCATCAATTACTTTACCACCCTTAAAAGATGCTGAGCTAGAACAAATGTGGCTAAAAGCTAGTTTGCACCAATGGCTAGATGCAGAATTTATTCCCGAAGCCATTCATGAAGAAATTGCCACAAGAGCAGCTCAAATTTTTGTCAGACAGCGTTTAGAGGGAGAAAACGATTTAGGCTCTTTAGTGATTGCTATTGTCACTGAGATGCAGAGTTTCAACTTTACAGAAAGCTTTTATGGTGAGTTTGCCATTGCCAATGCTGTAAGTGACCTAATTCTTGAGAGTTTAGGAGTTAACACTTGTTGTGGAGAATAGGGGCAGTTTTCCGCACATTGTTTACTCACCTTAACAAAACCCACGGGAATAGCTGCCGTGGGAAAATCCGTTTTACCAACTAGACTTAACTACTCCAGGAAGCAAGCCTTCGTGTGCCCACTCTCGTAAAACATTACGGCATAGACCGAAATCACGATAATAACCTCTGGGTTTCCCAGTTACCCAGCAACGGTTACGTACACGATTAGGGGCGCTATTACGGGGTAATTGTTGAATTTGACGATGAATTTCGATTTTTTCCCCCATAGAAGTAGCGGAGTCAAATTGTTTCTTTAATTCCTGTCTTTTTTGACTATATTTATCTACGAGACGCTTACGCTTTTTTTCTCGTTCAATCATTGATTTTTTGGCCATATTATCCTTTTGTTTATAGACACCATCTGCCATTGTAACTTATTTTTTCAGGAAAATGAAAGGCAACTAGGACACAGATGAGCGATAATACAACTACCACAGTCAGGTTTTTTAGCTTTACAGACAGCACGTCCATGATAAATAAGATGAATAGAAAAATTTTCCCACTCAGGCTGAGGTAGGAGTTGCATCAAATCAGATTCAATTTTTTCTGGTTTTTCCTGTAAACTCAACTCAAGACGTTTACTCAGACGTTTGACATGAGTATCAACGGTCACACCTTCGATAATACCAAATCCGTGAGCTAAAACCACATTAGCGGTTTTTCGGGCGACTCCTGGTAAAGTAAGTAACTCAGACATTGTTTGAGGAACTTCTCCGGCAAATTTGCTCACAATCAAGTTACAAGCCCCCTGAATATTTTTAGCCTTATTACGATAGAATCCTGTGGTACGAATTAACTCTTCTAACTCAGCTAAATCTGCATGAGCAAAAGATATAGCATCAGGAAAGCGCTTAAATAAATTGGGAGTAACCTGATTAACCCTAGCATCAGTACATTGAGCTGATAGGATTGTAGCCACTAGTAACTGTAGAGGAGTTTGATAATCGAGGGTACAGGTTGCTTTAGGGTAAGTTTCCTTCAGTAACTCTAAGATGAGCAGGGCTCGCTGAACCTTGCTCGCCCTTTTTAAGTCTTGGGTGCTCATTTATTGAAATAGTTGCTGAAAAAAGGCTAAATTTGCTGTATCTCTAACAATTAAGAATACACCTAAACCTAACAGGAGAACTAAACCTGTTTGCATAATTCCTTCTTGTACGCCTGTGGGGAGTGGTTTACCTCTAACTCCTTCTATCAAGAGAAAAAATAGCTGGCCACCATCTAAAGCGGGGAGAGGTAGGATATTGATAATTGCTAAATTGATACTAATCAAAGCGGCAAACTGCATTAAATTACCTAAGTTATCTTCTGCTAATTGCGCTCCCACTGCTACTATAGCTACAGGACCTGCTACTTGTTGAGCATTTTCTTTGAAGTTAAGAATTAATTGACTGAATCCTTTAGCGGTTAGTGTAATAATTCTTTGGAATTCCTCAGCTCCCATTTTTGCAGCCTCCAGGGGGTTTTTAGCCCGAATGTTAATAGGTTCTCCGTGAGGAGCTAACATCACGCCAATTTTGCCTTGTCCATTGGCATCTTCTACTGGTGTTATGGTGAGTGAAATTTTTGACTCGCCTCTTTCGATGATAAAATCGATAGGCAGGTTAGGAGATTCTTGGATGGCTTCTCTGAGGGTATTAATTGCTGTAGGGGAAGCATCTAGAGTTTCACCATTTACAGCTAAGATGACATCTTTATCTTGTAAGCCTGAGTCAGCAGCTACGGTAGTTCCTCTGGTGAGAACTTCAGGAACAATTACTCCTGGTTGATAATCGATTTGTTGAAATCCAAATGTTCCCGCTTGTAGTACTAAAACTAAATAAGCAAAAACTAAATTGGCTAAGACTCCAGCGCTAATAACAATTGCTCGATCTAAAATTGGACGATTGCGGAGAAGATTGGGATCATCTTTGGGGATATCACTGTCGGGGTCATCATCAGGAAACCCAACATAACCTCCTAAAGGAAAGGCTCTCAGAGCATATTCGGTTTTTTCGCCTTGGTAGCTTAGTAAAGCTGGACCAAAACCAATAGAAAACCTATTGACATAAATACCTTGCCATCTTCCAGCGAGAAAATGACCTAACTCGTGTACTATTATGAGGATCGCTAAGACGGCGATCGCTGCTAAAATTGACATAGTCTAATTTTACTTAATTTTTTGGGTAACTTTTTTCATTTTATAGCATTGCTGGATTTATCCCGAGTTGACAGCAGAATCAATCCTAGTAAAAAGCCAATAATTAACCCAGACAAATGACTCACAAAGCTAACCTGTGGAGTTACCCAGTCAAAGATAAATTGTACTCCTAAAACCAAAATAATCAATCTCAGTTTTCTCAAGGCAAAATCATACTGACCTTTTTGGTATATTTTCACGAAAATTGCACAGACACAGCCAAATAGTCCCATAATCGCCGCCGAAGCACCTACAAAAATTTGCTGTTCCTGGCCTGTTTTCACCGCCAAAACAGTTAAAATTCCCATAGTCACTATCCCGGAAGTTAAATAGAGGAACAAATAATATTTTTTACCTAAATTTGCTTCCACAAAGGGACCTAAAAAACTTAGTCCTAACATATTCGTCGCTAAATGAACCCAGCCAAAATGAAGAAAATTTCCAGTAATTAGACGCCACCAATCACCAAGTAGGACAAATTGAGGAATCAATGCTCCCATTTGAGACAATATTTGTACGTTGCGGCTTCCACCTTGGTCTAAAGCTACAGCAAACATAATTAAATTTATCCCAATCAGAACATAAGTCAAATAGGCAGGCTGGGAATCAAAAGCTACTAATTGACTTTCTAAACGATCTTCTGCTAATTGTTTTTCAATATTAGCCATAATTTGTTGAGATAAATAACTCAACTGCTGTTGATGATTGGGAGGATTTGCTAGGCGCCAGTCAATTTCTTGATTTAAAATCCAATCTTGATTCTGTTTAAGATGGGTAAATTCTTCTCTAACCAACTCACCATCTTGGTGCGCCATAACCGCGGTCAAAAACCAAAAACGTTCTACAGAAGCTGGGTATCTACTTAAAAAAGTGTTAAATAGCTGTTTCACTTCTGCTTTTTTTCCAGCAAAGGCTAAAGCCATCATCTGCAAAAAATATAAAGTTTCCCAATTTCCTCCTTTTTCCCAGCGATTCTCACACAACCCCACTCCTTGAATTAAGTCATTTAAATTACCTGTTTCACCTAAGGCACGTAAATAATAGATAGTCAGAGATTTGTTTTGAAAAATCAGTTTATAAGGCAATCTCTCCTGAATTAGATCTAAGCAATCTTGCCATTTAGCCTGCATCGAGTAGATTAATACTTCTGCTTGACAATTTAATTCCCGAGGCAGACTCTTGAAACTATTGAGGAGCATTTTGGCTTGTTCTAATTTTCCCTGTTGCGCTAGAGACAAAGCTTGTAAGAATTTGGGTTCTTCTAACACACCATCAGCCGGATGTAACCAACGCATATAGGCAGCCATTCGATAGGCTTCTCGATAACGTTGTTGGTTTCTCAACTGGTTTACTTGTGCTAAACCTTTAGTAGGTAGTATTAAAAATAAGCCCCAAAGCGCTCCTCCAATTAATCCGGCTCTAGTAGGTATTACATAAACTAAGCTGAGAGTAATGATTAAAATAAAAGCATAAACAATTATCCAACCTCGACTAGGGTTGATAGAAAAAAAAATGAGACGGCCTAATGATACCGTGCAAGAAAGGCAGATAACCCAAATTAGAAAATAGTTTAAACTCATGGATTTATCAATCTTTGGCGCAGAGATAAAGAAAAAACTTAACGGTCTATTTCTTTATTCTAATTGGTTTGCGTCAACTTCTGCGGGCTGAAGCCGCGCAGCTTGGACGGCCCAACGTCTGACTAAGAGTTGAATGAAGTTGAATATTGCTTTTTTCTATATTGGTTATGACAAGACAAAAAATGATTAGAACCTATAGGCTTGAGTGACAGGCAACAGTATCAACAGGTTAATAATGGCTATAGACATATTATATTACTCTTACAATCAAGAATGAGGAAGCGCCATTACAAGCTTTTTAGAGTTTTTTTCAGTTATAGGTAAACATGAGCACACTTACATAAGAAAATATACAGTAATAGTTATTTTAGAGGATTTGCTTTATAAATAGACCTTGAGATGATAAAATATAAGAATATAAAAGTATGTTAACTATTATGATAGTTAAAAAAATTTAGGGAATTATATAAACTGTAAATAAAAAAAAAAAATAAGTTACTAAAATTAAGAAAAAAACTAAAGATGAATATGGAACAATCCGGTAATAATCATATCTCACTTCGGGAATTAAAGGCTGGTAAGCAATCTGATTTCTTCGATACCCTTAAGCAACCGAGATATAGCGGTCAATTGGAATTTACCACAAACGATAATATTAGCTGGAGATTTTATTTATATTTAGGGAGAATAGTATACGCCACAGGGGGAGTTCATCCCATGAGAAGATGGCGGCGCAATCTATCTATTTATTTTCCGAATCTACCTAACCACGTCAACGCTATTCAATCAGATCTTGATAATATCATGATGAGTGAAGATTTAGCAATGTGTTGGGAATACAAACTACTATGTGTATGGGTGGAAGAGCAAAAGATAACCCTGGAACAAGCAGCTAAAATGATTAGAGCAACAATTATAGAAGTTCTCTTTGATGTTATCCAAGCAACACAAGTACGGGGAAAACTGACCTCTCAAAAAAATTTATCCACTCGATTAGTACTAATAGACGCCGAACAGGTAGTGGGGGAAGTAGAAAAACTGTGGCAATCCTGGCAAGCAGCAAAAATAGCAGATCGAGTGCCAGATATGGCTCCAATTATATCTCAACCAGAACAACTGCAACAAAAAACCTCAGCAAAAATCTACAACACTCTCAGTCAGTTACTAGATGGTCATCAAACCATAAGAGATTTAGCAGTGAGGATGAAAAGAGATGTACTGACAGTAACTCGCTCTCTACTACCATATATTCAGGAAGGATTAATAAAATTAATTCAAGTACCAGATCAACCATCTCCTAATTTACCAGAAGTACCAACTTTGATCTCAAACTCCATCAGCAAAGATAAACAATTAATTGCTTGTGTTGATGATAGTCCTTCGGTATGTAAAAGTATGGAAAGAATCTTGACCCATGCAGGATATAAGTTTGTTGGGGTTAGTGACGCCTTGAGAGCGATCGCCACCCTCTTAGCGCAAAAACCTGATTTAATTTTTTTAGACTTGATTATGCCCAACGCCAATGGCTACGAAATATGTGGTCAATTACGGAAACTTTCATTTTTCCGTCATACTCCTATTATTATTCTCACAGGAAATGATGGAATTGTGGACAGAGTACGTGCGAAAATGGTAGGATCATCTGATTTCTTAAGTAAACCGGTTAACGGAGAAGTAGTAATCAAGGTGATACGTAAACATCTAAGACAGGGGATATACTCATAAAAGATATATCATTATCGAGGTTAATAAGTAATCATGAAGAAAGTTCTTATCGTAGAAGATTCACAATTTGAAAGGAGAATTATTACAGAATATTTACAAAAACTAGAAATTGACGTAATGGTTGCGAAGAGTGGAGAAGAAGCCTTAGAGAAGATTGAAACTAATATTCCTGCTCTCATCATACTAGATGTGGTCTTACCGGGTCGTAGTGGATTTGAAATATGCAGATACTTAAAAAGTCAGGAAACCACGAAAAAAATTCCCATCGTCATGTGCTCAACTAAAAGCAGCGAAATGGATAAATTTTGGGGAATGAAACAGGGAGCTGAGGCTTACTTATTTAAACCAATAAATGAAGAAGAATTTATGCGTACAGTGAAACAATTAATCAATGCTTAAATCAATGCTTAATTGAAAATAAAATTATGTTCTCTCAATTTTTTGAAAATCCTAACTTAGAAAAAGAAAACACAGAAACAGACTCTCAATCAAACTTAGAACAATTCCTGCGTGTCAGTTTAGTGCCAGATACCAAGATGATGCTAAGTTTGGCCCAAGTTACCGAAGTTTTAAAAATTCCTGTGGAAAAAATAGTGCCTATTCCTCAAATGCCCCCTTGGACAATGGGAGTATATAACTGGCGTGGAGAGATACTCTGGATAGTAGATTTAGGTCATTTAGTGGGTTTAACTCCTTGGTATCAACAAAATTATGCTAAATCTAATCACCAAGCAGTTGTTATTCACTCAGGCACAAAAAATACTGGACAAAAACTAGGATTAGTAGTCAATCAAGCAGAAGATATTGAGTTATGTAACCCAGACTTAATTGAATCTCCCCCTGCATCAAGTGTAAGTATGGAATTAGCCCCTTTTTTAAGAGGATATTGGATTAAAAAAAATGCTGGAATCATTGTTGTCATCGATCCTGAAACAATTATGGCAGCTATGCCAAAACCATAGAAAAAAATTGCCAGCAGTTTATTTAGGGGCAATAATCAGTGTCAACATCTACAGTGGACCTGTTGCCGCTCAAACTGTATTAGAACAGATTAGGCAGGAGGGAATATTAACTCTCGGAATTAGAGAAGATGCTATTCCCTTCGGATATAGAGATAATCAAGGACATTTGAGTGGATTGTGTATTGATTTTTTTGCCCTGCTAAAGGAGAAAATTGTTGCAGAATTAGAAGAAAATATTATTATTGTTAAACTCGTAGAATCTACAGTAGTTAATCGTTTTAGATTAGTAGAAGATAATATTGTTTATTTAGAATGCGGTCCTAATACCATTAGAGATGATTTAGAACAACAAGTGACTTTTTCTCAATCTTTTTTTACCACAGGTACCCAGTTTTTAGTAAAAAAAACCAGAGAAAATATAGGAAACTTAGAATTTAATACAAACCCATCCATTGGTGTGCTAAGAAATACCACAACAGAAACATATCTAAGAGAAGAATATCCAGAGGCTAATATTGTTTTATTCCAAGGAGAAACCGGAAGACAAAGAGGTGTAGAAGCAGTTATACAAGATAGAATCGCTGCTATGGCTAGTGATGGCATTCTGCTTTTAGGAGAAGCTATAGTCCTAGGAATTCCTTTTGACGAAAACTATGATTTAGTACCGAAAAAACCGATAACTTGTGATTATTACGGTATGATTATCCCAAAAAATGACCCAGAGTGGGAAGCTTTGGTAAATTCTGTAGTGGCTGAATTTAAAACAACAGAAAGTGAGTGGTTTAAACAAGTAGACAATTATTTAGAGGAGATAGAAAGATATTGTTCCCCAAAAACCAATGAGTAATATTAAGTTTGGATGAATACTTGGCAAATTTCGCCAGATTATGTTAAGATGTAATATAAGAGGCTCAGGTAATTCTTCCTTCTATTTAGACTCCAAATCTTTACTTTAGAGTTACCGCTTTCCTCTTATTTATTAAAAAATGCTAAAAATATAGAAGCCGATTAGATCCCCCCGTTGGGTAGGTTTTTTACCAAGAGATTGTAGTGAGGGTGAAGACAAGGAAGATAAGGAGGGAAAGTGGACAACTCAGATCTTGCATCTTTATCCAAAGTTACTGGTGCAGGTTGAGTAATGAGTTTTGAAGTAATGAGTAATGAGTTTTTTTAAGTATTTATATTTACTTTTTTGAACCAAAAA
>NZ_JALKVM010000062.1:0-26890 GCF_057440575.1 Johannesbaptistia floridana | reverse complement strand
ACCCTACAACTACAACTCTACAGGCTACGTACAGGCTACCTTCTTACTCATTACTTATTACTCGTTACTTCAAAACTCATGTTTGGTGCGTTACGCTCACGCTAACACACCCTACAACTACAACTCTACAGGCTACGTACAGGCTACCTTCTTACTCATTACTCATTACTCGTTACTCATTACTCATCATGTTGGGTTATCTCCCTGCCCAACCTACAGGCTACGTACAGGCTACCTTCTTACTCATTACTTATTACTCGTTACTCATTACTCATGTTTGTTGGGTGTAGTGACCAAGGGCCAAACTTACAGGCTAAATTTTACATTCTACCTACAAAATATCCCTCTGAATGTAGATGCTAATTGGCAGAGAAAATAAGTAAGCTACTATTTGTATGAGAAATATTAGTAAATCAAAGGAGATTAACAATTATGCCAATTAGATTAAGAGAAGATGTTATGTATATTCTGTTAGAAAAAATAAATAAAAATCAAGGAGAGAAAATAACCTTTGACAAAACTGACTTTACAGGAATGTCCCTCTCGAAATCGGATATGATAGGACATCTAGATTATTTGAATCAAAAAGACTTTATTGAGGCAGACTTTAGCGGTAACGCCTATGCTAAACAAGAAGATGTACCTTCGGTAATAGATCCCGAGGAAGTTGATGTGAGGATTGCTAATACTTATGGCGCCGAAGATGGACCACTGCCTCACCTAATTGAGTTTCAAAAGGCTGAACTCACGGAAAAAGGAGAGAAAATACTCCAGAAAATGGAAGAAAATCTAGATAAAATTTTAGATTCAGGACCATCAATTCCAATTGTGGATAAGGATATGCCTTTTTTAGAAAAGGTAATGATAAAAGGTAATTTAGAAGATATTTTTGATGCCAAAGATATAACAGAAGTGGTGTTTCGCGTCATGCGTGATTTAATGACTACAGAAGCGGCAGATAGAGTAGCTGAAGAATTACACAAACCCGCAGAACCAACTGATAAAAAAGCGTTAAAACAGGAAATAAGCGATCTTTGGCAAGATACTAATCCTATAGTAGGCTTTCTCAGTAGAGTTCGTCCCCCTTTAGTTCAAATTGACTCAGACCTGTTTCTATTGAGAGTAAAAAACGAAGGTCCAATGCCAAAACAAACCAATGTAAATCAAGTAGTTACAGCAGTATTTTCAGCTACTAAAGAAGAATTGTCCCAAGATAGAGTGAAAGAGATTACTGGTTGGATGCCAGAGGGAAAAGTTAAACAACTTTGGCAAGAAGCTTAAACCTCAGGGGGTGGCAACAAGGTTGATAAAAGACAGTAGTTACACCTAAGGGTTAATTATGTACAAGTTAGAAGCTTCCCCACTAGATGAGCGATCGCTCATGACATAGTTTTGGCGTATATTGTAAATAAACTTAATAAATGAACATACTCCTACAGCAAATCCAAAGATTATGCTGTAGGCTTCATACTGGAAAATATTTAAGCTTGTTTTACATAAATATCGCCGTAAAAATAGCTGGGCATTTTAGGTAGTTCTTCTTCATAAAATTTTTTAAATGAATCTAGCTTCCACCATTGAGTTCTTAAGAACTTTGTTTGATTACTTACGTCAAATTCATCAAAAGCTTTACTTGCAAGAACATTAATATCAATGTCTTGATTCAAACTCACTAAATATTCTATGCACTCTAAAGCTTTCATGCGTTGTTTATCTGTTAAATGGTACTCAAATGAGTACATCTCAAGAGGGGATGTTAAACCTTTGAGAACATTAATTTCAAATCCTTCTACATCAATTTTACAATATTTAGGTTTTCCATAATTAGCAATCAGTGTATCTAATGTTGTCAATTCTACTTCTATTTTCTCGTCAATACGTTCTTCTGGTTTAGGTAAAAAACTTGCAGCTCCCATATTCAACTTAGAAGTATATAAAGTTAAACTGCCGGGTTTGTCTCCAACACCTTTATGAATACAAGTAAAATTAGGATTTTTGCCAAATCTACTCATAAGTATTTTAACACAATATGGTTGTGGTTCTACGGCAATTACTTTGGCTCCACAAGCCAAAAATATATCTGTTTTATCCCCAATATTTGCGCCTATATCGAAACATAAATCTCCCTCTTTTATAAAAGTGCTGTAAAAATCTTTTTCTATTTGCAAACGTTGAAAATAAGATTTTTTAAATAGTTTTTTATACAAATTATCTGAAAAATTGTATAAGTTAAGTGCCAATAAAATTTCTTTGATTTTTCTTTGTTTCATACTTTTACTACATATTTACCTTAATTTTATTAACTTGCAAAAATGTAAAAAATTCAAGACTATAGGAATATATCTTCAAGTTAAGACATTCTAAATTAATAAAAGTAGGTTAGAGCTTAACTCTTATAACCTTAGTTAATTTTAGATTAAGTTGGGCAACTCTGAGCATTTTTTTGTGGGTTGCTACACTTACCATGACTTAGCTCAACAAACCAGTACTTTTGTACTAAACTTGAATGAGCGGACATAGCGCTATATCAGCGGAAGTGGGGAAGCTAGGTTGAATCTTTATCTTCTTCAGCAAGAAGCAGATTAATAACATTTAACTCTTGAGAATTAAATAGATACTGATGAGTAAAAAACTTCTGTCTAATTTGGGAGAGGGTATAACTTCTAAATAAAACAAAAGGAAATTGCTGATACTGATAACCAATAGGGAGAAAATCAGAAACAGAATAGAGAGACTTGAGATAGTATTCTAAAATCTTTCTAAAAGATGTTTCCTCCTCCTCTTCCACTTCATCAAAGTATTCAGAGAGAATTTCTAAATTCAAAAGAGTAAATAGAGGGATAGCATAATATTGATCCGTATATTTGCTCTTGTCAGCTAATTGAAGACTTCTTTCGCATTCCGGGGCAATTTCCTGAATTAAATCTATAGCCTGCTTAGTCGCTTGACGAAGATTTTGATTATACTCAGGATTCTTTCTAATTCTCTCCAACTCCTCTAGAAGTTTAGAGGAGTTTGAGCGCAAAATGTTAGTTAAACTAAGATAATAATTTTCCCTAAGTTTAGAGGTAATCGGCACAATCAGTAAACTACCTACTAAATAACTTGATTCCAAATTACCCAACTTCAACAATTGGTCTAAGCCTTGATTGATACCCCGAGAAAAAGTTGATTGAAAAGTTTCTAACTGAGATAAATAAGATACCTCTGAAGATTGTGCCAACTTATCCACAGAAAAATTAGTTTGATGGAGAAGAGACTTAATTTTCTGACAAATATCACCGAGACTTTGTTTTTCGGGATTGAGACGAAACTCTTGGGTTAAAAGTTCTAAAAGATGATTAATCCTACTAGAAAAGCTTTCTCCAGCAGCAGTAATCCCTTTACCTCCAATGGGAATTAAGATAACATCATGACGGCCTAACTTACCAGCGCCATTAATTCTAGTCATTATTGATGCTTTTAGCAGTAAGAGAGTATTGAGAATGTTAAAAATTGCTTCTTGTTTCGATAAAACTTGGTCTTGGTCAGGATAATAAAATACCTTTTCTGCTAAGTAAAATATCAGTTGTTTGGTTTCTTGGTCTAATTTATAGTCACCTCTACCGCGATAAATTACCTGGAGGATTTCCATTAAATTTTGTTCTGCTTGGAAATTCGGTATCTGGACTAAGATATGTTTAACGTGGGGAAAAGATAAACCACGGCTACCCGCAGAAGTCATTAAAACTAGTTTAATATCAGGATTATTTTTATACTGATGGAGGTTTTGTTTATCTATTTCCGATAAGTTAGATTTTACTTCTAGATAGTCTTGATTTTTTTGGAGTGGGCGTCCCAATTTTTTACTTAACTTGTCTAGAATCCTATCTAATTTTTGTTTATCTTGAATATAGAGAAGAATTTGACCAGGTTGTGACCAAAGTTGTTCTAAATCACTGAGAATAGTTTGGTCTAATTGAGTGATCAGATTTTTTTGTTCATTAGTGAGGCGATCGCTATTTTCATTAAATTCTTTAGCTTCCAAAAAAACTTTATAGGTTATCTCTAAACTTTTGGCGGGGTAGGAGTTAGCATTAATTACTGTTGCTGGTTGATTTTGGAATTTAAAAGAGGTTTTAGTCAAAGCTTGACCTGTAGACTTAGCTTTTCTAAAAAATATTTTATCTGGTTCAGGAGATTTATCCCTCAAATGTTGTTCAATGACGCTATCTTCAACAATAGAAGCATCAGCCACAATCACCTTAGTATTAAAACCGTGATTTGGGTGGAATAGTTGATATCTTTGACAAAATTTATGGATACCGTGAAGGAATTCTACACCGTTTTCACTGCCAGTAATTTCATCTATCATAATAATTAGATGTTTAATCCGGCGAGAAATAGACTGCATTTTACTAGAAATCACCTGATTTTTAGTAGAGTTATAGGCATTCTTAAAAATTTTATGAAGATGTTCTAAAGTATCTCCCCATTCTACTTTTTTCTGAGCTTGTAGAGAAGTTGTGGCGACTATTTGGTTAGATAATTCTCCTTCAATAACAGTGTAAATAGCTTCAGAAAGACTAGCGAGAACTCCCTTACGGGATTCAGTTTTTACACCAATAGTATCTTCCCCTTTGCGTTCTAAATTAGAGGTGAGAGAATAATTAAAGTTTTGGGTTGCTGTCATGGGGATAAATCTAACTGATTTTTTAGTTAAATCTCCTGTATAGTTGCCGGAGATATATTCTACGCTATGTTGATATTTAGAGTATGAGTTATTGTTAATGGTGTGAGAATTGGTAGTCAGACAAAATAGGCGGGGGTCACAAAGTTGTCCTTGATGTTTAAATTTTTCAATGATATCTAAATTTACTTGAATTCTGGGACTGACATAGATAAATAAAAAGCCTTCATCTAGATGTTCTTGGAGAAATTTGACTACAGCGGTGGTTTTTCCTATGCCGGGATTCCCTGTTAAAAATAGATAATTGTCTTTAGTTTTTAAAGCTTGGGTAATCAGGGTGGCGTGGGCATCTCTTAAAAATAAATGATTAGGTAGATTTAATTCTACTGCTGTATCTGGAGAAATAACTCCTGCTGTATTAGTAAAGTTATCGATTGTTTCTGTGGAGGTAACTATCTGACTTTGGCGAGGGGGGATTGCCATTAACTTCTCCACAAATTCTTTACCATTGTGAAAACTGCGACCAGCTTGACGTTTAATTAAGTTAATCACCTTTTGTCTGATTTGTTGCTTATCTCCCTGTTCTTTGTCTTGACGGTAAATGTGGTAGCAGTTTTCTAGTAAGTTAATATTTTCTGGAGTAACCGTCAAAGAACTGATGTGGCGATCGCTATAACCTATGGCACTAATATTTAACTGTGTTTTCGAGTTAATTATCTGTTGTTTTTGTAAGAATTGATAGAAGCTATAGGCATAACTTCCTGCTTGAATTAGTTTCAAGCTTTCTTTATTTTTATTCTTAACTGTCAAGGCTGTAAAATAGTCTTTTATTCCTAAAGCGAACCCATAATTTTCTGTTTTCCCTGTATCAATGCGTAGACGAGTAAAGATACTTTTTGAGCGTAAATAGTTGACTTCTTGGGTTAACTGCTTTTTAATCAACTCTACAAATTCTAAGTTAGCTAAATCTTGGGTAGCGTCTACAGAAAATATTGAAGTATCCACTACTAGTAGGCGATATTCTTGTTTATATTTCCATAATATTAAGGTATCTGCCTTCAGAAATTCTCCTTTTTTTTGATACTGCTTTATTTGATTTTCCAGTTGATTTTTATCTAAATTTTTGACAATATCTGCGAATTGAGCTAAGATATTAACATCTAAGCTATAATCGCCCATACTATGTGTATTTAGACTATTTTCATCAATAAAACTACACTGATAGTAGAGTACCTCTACACCCTTCAAACGGTTTCCAAACTGAGATTGACAGTATTCACGAACAAAATTAAGGCCCCCCAAGAAGCCTTGAAGTAGTATAAGCTTACTCCAAGACTCAACAATGTTTTTATTCACCTGACTAATAATAGAGGAGTGTTTAAGCAACTGAGTAAGTAGCTTATCGAATTGTAAAGCTGCCAAATCAAACTGGTAAAAATCTATCCAAGGTTTACCGATTTGGTGTTGTTGTAGATAGGCAAGAATGCCAGTATTGAAAGCTATTTCAAATAATCGGCCTTGTTCTTCTCTTAATCCTTCGCTCATGTAGTTAAATAAATATCGAATACTTTATTTTAAGCGTAATTGAGAAAGAACATATTAAACAGATAAGCTTCTAAATATAAGATAAAGGCGTATTCAGTATTTTTGTTCTCAAGCTACGATCTTAGGCTCAAGAGAAATGAATTTTTCCTGAAGTAGGGGCGCTCATACTTGCGCCCTTATTCTGGGGCTTCTAATTAAACAGATAAGCTTGCTGAATACGAGATAATTAACGGTGCGTTAACGAAGTGTAACGCACCCTACATTCTGCCTTGTTTTTCACTTAATCCTTCACTCAAGTAAATAAATAAATATCCAATAGTTAAAGAGAGCGATCGCAAAATACTGGAAGTAAAAAGTAAGAAAATTATACACGACTTACTAGAATATGATATTGTGTTGAAATAAAATTACAGGAGCAATAACTAATGGCTATTATATACGTTAATGATGATGCGACGGGACAAAACAATGGTTCTAATTGGGGTAATGCCTTCAACAGTTTACAAGAAGCGTTAATTGCAGCCCAGCCTCAAGATGAAATTTGGGTATTGGATATTTATTTAATTATGTGAGTGCAGAGGGAATTTATACACCAACAGAAGATACAGATAGAGAGATTTCTTTTGAGTTAAAAAATTTTGTGAGAGTTTATGGTGGTTTTGCAGGGGATGAAACCAATCTAAATGAGAGAGATTTTCGAAATAATCTAACTATTCTGAGTGGCGATTTAGGCATACAAGATAACAATACTGATAATAGCTTTCATGTAGTTCGTGCCGAGAATTTAAGTGCTAATAGCTCATTGGATGGCTTTACCATCACTGAAGGAAACGCTATTAATGGTGGTACTGGGGGAGGAGGTATTATAAATCTTGATAGCAGTACAAATTATCAAAATTTAATTATCGAAAATAACCAAGCTCAATTAGGTGGAGGATTATATTCCGAAGGCGAAAGTAATTTAAACATTAGCAACAGTATTATTAGAAATAATTTAGGATTAGAGCAAGGTGGTGGAATCTATCTTTTGAATAGAAATTTTACAATTACTAATATTATTAACGTTTTATTTGATAATAACATAGCAGCAATTGGTGCAGGTTTATATTCAAGAGGTAGTGCTGCTGCTACAAAGCGTATAATAAATAGTACATTTGTTAATAATGTAAGTGATGATGGTAGTGCCATCGGAACGGTATTTAATGATGGTAATAATGAACTAATTAATAGTATAATTTGGGATAATACTAGTACTAGTACTGGTAACCAAATAAGTGGTAATATTTCTGTTTCTAATTCTATTGTTGAGGGTGGTTTTGAAAATGCAGTTGATGTGGATCCTCTTTTTGTAAGTGATGATAATTATCGACTGCAAAATAACTCACCTGCGATTAATGCTGGTAATAACGAAGTTATTGAAGAGTTGATTATACCAATTGAAGAAGATTTAGACGGTGAGCCCCGAATTTTAGGAGGAACTGTAGACCTTGGTCCTTACGAAACCATCAAAATTAATGAGTTAAATGGCACCAATAGCAGCGAATTACTAGAAGGTACCAACGATATAGATATCATCTCTGGACGTGGTGGCAATGATACTCTCGAAGGACTAGACAACGATGATACCCTTGACGGTGGCTTAGATAACGATTCCATCGAAGGAGGCAACGGCGATGACCTTTTGATTGGTAAAGATGGTGATGATATCCTTGATGGTGGACGTGGTAATGATACCATGCGTGGTAGCGATGGTGATGATACTTATATAGTGGACTCTCTCGATGACATCACAGAAAATGAAAAACCAGATAGTGTGATTAATGGTATCGACACAGTTATCTCCTCAGTAGATTGGGCTTTAGGACCAAGAAGTCGCAATATTGAAAACCTGACAGTTACTGGCGACAGATTTGTTGCGGGAATTGGCAACCGATTAAATAATATTGTGATTGGTAGTGATGCCAAAAATCGCCTTAGTGGTGGTAGTGGAGATGACTCTCTAAGTGGAGAAAGACAAGAAGACCGTTTAATCGGTAATGATGGCAATGACTCTCTGCTTGGGGGTTTTGCTGATGATTTACTCGAAGGTGGTCAAGGTAGAGACAGATTTCAAATCGGCAGTGTCAGACATGGAGTTGATACGATTGTTGATTTCGTTGTGGAAGCTGATTTTCTGGAATTATTTCAATCAGGCTTCCGCAATGGATTAGAGATTGGTTTCTTGGATGAAGCTAATTTCTTAACCATTCCTACTTTAGAAGATTTCGACAATAATTTAGATTTAGGAATAGTTTATGGTACCAGAGATGGTGCTGTAGCTTATATTAATCTAGAACAAGAGATTGAGTTAACTCAAATAGCCCAGTTAGAAGGTAGTCCTGAGTTAGCGGCAAGTAATATTCGGATTGTTTAGCTTTTTGAGCATTGTATTTGGAAAATATTGTTACTAATTAAACAGATAAGCTTCTGAATACAAGATAATTTACGGTGCGTTACACTTCGTTAACGCACCCTACGGTCTTTAGAAGATTTCGACAATAATTTAGATTTAGGAATAGTTTATGGTACCAGAGATGGTGCCGTAGCTTATATTAATCTAGAACAAGAGATTGAGTTAACCCAAATAGCCCAGTTATAGCAATGAGCAAATAGATGTTTACAGTTATTATGAAAAGCCCCCCGAGTTTGCGGGGGGTTGGGGGGATCATTTATCTAAATATTGTTAACACTACAACGCTCATTGCTATAGAAGGTAGTCCTGAGTTAGCGGCAAGTAATATTCGGATTGTTTAGCTTTTTTTTGGTTGCCAACTATAGTTTGCACGTGTATAATAAAGTGTAGATTGTGTAATTATACCTAAAAAATGAACCCTAAACAGATTATCGTCTTTCAAGATGATAATGGCAAAGAACCTTTTAATGACTGGATTCAAGGCTTACGAGATTCGGCTACTCGTCGTCGCATCTTACAAAGGATTCTACGTTTACAAAGTGGAAATTACGGTGATTGCCAATCATTGAAAGGAGGTATTTACGAACTCCGGTTGATGTTTGGTGCAGGGTATACTCAGATCTTGCATCTTTATCAAAAGTTACTTGTGGTGGTTGAGTAATGAGTAATGAGTAATGAGTAATGAGTAAAAGAATTTATGTTAAACCCCTTGGAGACAAAGATTATAGAGAATTAACCATAAAGGACATTTTTCCTTAAAAATTAGTACATAAGTTCTGGTGGAAGATATGAGGTATAGGGTTTATTTTGGTGAAGATGGTGACACAATCGTTGTTTTACTTTGTGGAGGTGATAAATCGACACAAAAAAAGGACATTGAAAAGGCAAGAGTCTATTGGCAGGAGTATTTAAACAATGACAAAGTATAGAACTTTTGAAGAGTTGACTGAAGATTATTTTAAACTTCATCCAGAAGAAATTGACGATTTTCTCTCAGAGAATTTTGCTGAATATGCTAAAGACGGCGACAGTGCTGCTTTATTATCAGCTTTACGGATTATTGCCCGTGTGAAAGGAATTTCTGCTTTAGCAGAAGAAGTGGGGATGACTCGTCAAGGCTTACAAAAAGCTCTATCGAGTAAAGGCAATCCTCGTCTTGATAGCATAAGTGCGATTATGCAATCAATGGGTTATAAATTAATGCCGCAGAAAATCAATATGTCTTGATCATAGCTTATTGAAATAAAGTTTTATTTGTATGAGTTAAGATTAATGCTGTTGTTATCTTAATTTGTATTCAATCGATTCTCATTTTTCTCGCTATCTTCTTAGTATTTTTTAAGTTTTGATCAAGTATTAACTCAGTTTCAACCTCGATACTAATAATCAAGACAAACAAAACAGATAATTTAATCGAGGTAAATAAAATGAAACGCTTAATTATAGGTTCAATAGCTACAATCACTCTAAGTTTAGCACCAGGTTTAGCCTTTGGTTCTGAAGTTAGTAATCTTCAAACAAAGTCAGCAGATACATCTACTAGTTTAGTAAATCAGACTAAGCCCTTTAACTTAGTATTTTTAGGCAAACAAGGCTTCTTTGTAGACCAAGGTATACCCAGTGGCGCTATTTTTCTACATTCAATCAATACAGGAAAAGTTACCGCAGAATCATTAATTGAAGCAGGTATTGCCGAAGGAAGACTTCACCCTGAGACAATTAACGACCAAGGGTATATCTCATCAGTGGAAAATGTTTTAAAAGATTTAGATCGCAGCTAAAACTTAGATCTTGCATCCTTTCCAAAAGTTACTGGTGTAGTGAAATGCACGAATTCGTTGTGACAGGTTGCCAAAAATGAATTTTTCCTAAGTAGTAGGGGCGCTCATACTTGCGCCCTTCTTCTGGGGATCATACTAATTAAACAGATAAGCTTCTGAATATAATATAATTAATGGTGCGTTACACTTCGTATTTCGCACCCTACATTCTAAATACAAGATAATTAATGGTGCGTTACACTTTGTTAACGCACCCTACATAATGTTTTTTTAACTAGGATTTATTACCGTTGAATAGTTACCCTTTGTAGACTTTTTTATTCTTGCAAATTAAACAAAATATTAGCTTGTTTAATTCCCGAATCTGAATCAGTTTCTAAACTAGTAATAGTTAGAGATTGTAGATGATCAAATAGAGGTCTTGCCGATAATTCTAAAACTCGTACTAGAGGAAACTGTTTTTCTAAAATTCCTCGACCTGTTTCCCAATCAAGATAAACATAACCCTGATTTTCTTGAGGGAGTAAACTAACACTATCTACCCAATTCTGATTAGAAATCAAAGGAGATTCTGAGGCAGCTAAAGCTTTAGCTAAAGCTTCTAAAGAAGAACTAAGAATAGAATATTTACCGATATTGGTATGAACTCCCTTAACCTCAGTATCGAGACGAAAAGATTTACTGATACTAGAATCAGGCTGAGACAATTGAGACCAAACTACAGTATTGCGGTTAAAAAGTGGAATAGTATTAACACTATTACCTTTAGCTTTAGCTAAGTCATCAAGATGTGCTATGGCTTCCTCTGAGTTAGCATCAGGAACTTGTTCTACCACAAAAATCCAATCACTTTTTCTCTTACCAGGTAAAGGAATTAAACCTAAGGCATATTCTCCTTCTACCCAACTAAAAATATCTTGGGGTAAATCAACCTCTTTAACACTATCTACTACTTTTTCTAAAACAGGTTTTAAAGCAGGATAGGTAGCAGTAGCATCAATTTCCTCAGTTTCGGTGGTGAGAGAAGTCCAAAATTGGTCTAAATCAGTCCCAGCGATCGCCAGAATGCTTTCTGAGGGGAGATAATTTAAAGCCTCTACAGGCTTAGTGAGTGATGCTTGACCCTCTGCTTGCTGAGGCAATCCAATGATTGCTGTTTGGGCTAACAATCCTTGGGGTTTCACGGAAATTGTGGTAGTTAGTAATTGATTTATATCGGGGGTTTCTTGCCAAGGTAAATTACTAATCCAAGCTGACACAGCGGGAAGATTGAGATAAACTACACCAATACGAGGGTCTACTAAAGAATTAATAGCTTTTTGGTAATTAGGAGAATTAAGTAAACTAAGTTCAGTAGCTTGAACATTATTAATAGCATCTTTAAGGACTTTAGGATGATTAGCAAACAGGACAAATTCTCCCACCACGGCACTGGCGGCGATATTATTTTCAACTCCCACAAGTTTAGGTTTTTGATAGATTAAATTAATACCCTTGTACTGTTCAAATATTAAATCAGAAGTTCCCGCCAAGGCTTTTTTCGAGTAGGAAGCTTGTAGGAATTGACGGGCTTTCTCTGGTTGTTGAGTAGCGGTTACTAACAAATAACCAGGTTGATTACCATTGTCACTATTGCGGTCAAAATCCAAAGAAGTAACAGCTATAGTGATTTCTTCCCCCAACCAATCTTTAATATCCTCTTGATAATCTAAACCCAAATTAGCCAGTAAGCTTTTTTTGAGTTGAGTTAATTCTTTTTTTGCTTGACGACGCTTACCTACAGGTGCGGTCAATTGCCTAAGACTCTCTAAACGTTCAGGATTTACTAACAAAGAGGCCATCAAAGGCGCCTGTTTAGGCACAAACATTGTTCCCGTTGGTTGTGTTTCTACTCCTCCCCCTAAAAGACGAAGGGCGCTTTGGTTAATAATCCAAGTAAAACTACCCACAGCAAGTAAAATTAGTAAAGCTGAACCTACTGCTAAAGTTAAAAGAAGAGAACGCAATTTCATTAAAAATTTTCCATAATTATAATTAGTTTTCTTTTTTAACATTATCATCAATTAATATCACTTTAATCTTGTATTATCTATGTCTATCAATCATCCACTCAACAAAATCAGTGTAGAAGAATTAGCTAGTCGTCTTGAGGAAAAAGACGAAACATTGCAATTAATCGATGTTAGAGAACCAGAAGAAGCAGAAATAGCCTCAATTCCGGGATTTCAATTGCTGCCTCTGAGTCAATTCAATCAATGGTCAGAGGAGATTCCCACGCGGTTTGAGCCAAATGTAGAAACTTTGGTAATCTGTCATCATGGTGTTCGTTCGGCTCAAATGTGTCATTGGTTACAGAGTATCGGTTTTACCCAGGTTAAAAATATTACTGGAGGGATTGATGCCTATAGCGTGATCGTAGATTCAACTATTCCTCGCTACTAAGTCAGTGTAGGTTTTTGGAAAAAGCGCTATACTAACATCAAAAACTAATTTAACCAACTTTTCAAAAATAAAAAAATTACTATTGGGCTAATGTCTGTTCAAAACCATCTCAATGAGCGCCATCAGCATATTCTCAAGGCTACCATTAAGCATTATATTGCTACTGCTGAGCCTGTTGGGTCAAAAACTTTAATTGACGAATATGATTTTAGCATTAGTTCAGCTACTATTCGTAACGTGATGGTGAAATTAGAAAAAGCCGGCTTACTATACCAACCTCATACTTCAGCAGGACGTGTTCCTTCTGACGAAGGTTACCGTATTTATGTAGACAAACTAATCACGCCTAATTACCATTTAGAAAAAAAAATAGAGGAGTATTTTCAAAAGCAACTCGAATATAAAACTCTCAGCTTTGAATCATTAATTCAAAAGGCAGCTAAGTTAATTGCTTCTGTCAGTGGTTACATTACCCTGATAACTACTCCTCAAACTCACACTAATCAATTACGTCATTTACAATTGTTACTTACGGAATCTGAGCAAATAATCTTAATTATAGTGACAGATTCCTATCAAAGCCAGTCTTTTTTAATTGAATCACAAGGAGAAATATTTAGTGAAGCCGAGTTACAAATTTTATCTAACTTTTTAAATGACCATTTAAAAGGCCGCTATATTTTTGAATTGGGTAACATAGATTGGCATAATTTTCAAGAGATGGGAAAATACGCTCAATTCTTATCGAAACTGTTCAGCGATTTTGCCAATCAAATAAAATTAGATAAAACTTGTCCTATTGTAATGCACGGCATCTCAGAGATACTGCGACAACCAGAATTTTCTCAACCCCAGACAACTCAAATGTTGTTTTATCTTCTAGAAGAACAAAAAGAGGAAATCTGGCCCCTGATTTCTGCCACATCAGCCTCAGTTTCTCAAGTTAATATTCGTATAGGGTCAGAAAATGATTTAGAACCAATGCGTAACTGTAGTTTAGTTTCATGTACTTATAGACAAGGAAACTTACCAGCAGGGAGTATAGCGATACTTGGTCCTACGAGAATGTTGTATGAAAATACCATTTCTCTGGTAAAATCAGCAGCAAGTTATCTCTCAAAAATATTAACAGGATAGTGATTAATTTTGTGAAAACTATTGTTACATTACTGCTGATTTAGTTATTAGCGATCGCCATCGGGTGAAAATCAGTATTTATATCAAATGCAAATAATCAAAACTTCTGAGGATATTTAGTAAAGAAAATAATGCCAAAACCAAGTAAAAAAATGACTGTAGAGGGTTCGGGTACAGTGGTAGCCGTATAAAAAAAGGCATCATCCTGGATATCTTCAATAGTAGAATTACGAGTCACTAAATCAGATAAAGTAGTGTGAGTAATCTGGGGATCTAAGAAAGTCAAAGTATCTAAATGATTCAAATAAAAAAAGCGATCTCCATCACGTAGCCTTCTAAATTGGTCAGCCACAATAGTTCCAAAAGTTTCTCCCAAAATAACCTTAGATTGATAGGGCTTTTCTGCTAAACCTCCCACCCATAAATCTAGATCATCTACAGACAAATAAATTCTACTCAAACGATCACTAATAAATAAATCAGGATTAATCTCAGTAAAACTATTATAGGGAGTCAAACCAAGATTACTACGGACATAATTGAGACTACCTAAACCGACATCTCTACCCCGTGCAATATTAACAGCGGCTAAATCATTACCACCACTAGCCGCGGGGAACATAAAATTACGTAATTCATCTACTAAAAAAGGGTCAAAAGCTTGAGATGTTTGGGAAGCAAGACCCATTAACAAAGAATCAGCGCCATTATCGATAATTTCTTGAGTATTGAAGAAACTCTCATTAAGGGGCAACTCAGCGATAATATTGTGATTCTGATTAACTCGAAGTAAACTAGGAGACAGGGTGGTGTGACCAAAACGAAAAGCAGCATTAGCAAATTCTTCGCTGACGCTGGCATTGACCTGAGGATTATAGCCAGTATACTCGCCCAAGGCATCATCTGTGATTAACAAGGGTAAAAATTCATTGTAGGTAATAATTTGAATTTGAGCTGTAACAACTCTTCTAGCCCCTTGGAATAAAAATTCATCTTCACTTAAACCCGAATCTCTCAAGGCTTTAATTAATTGTGAATCTCCGGCATCTAGACGGCTTTTCAATTCTCTAGCGAGACGATTATGTTCTCTCACCATCAGAGTATGAGTAGCTATTAACCCCAACTGCTCATTAACTCGGGCATCACCTGCGGCAAAAAGTTGATCGCGCTCAATTCCGAGAGGGTTAGCAAGAGGTACATTGACTTGACTCGCTCTTGGTAATAATTCTTCTCCATTGATCATATCAGTTTTTAATAATCCATCAGTAAATGTTCGCAGTTGATTAGAGATACTCACGGAAGAACCATAAACCATAGAGGCATCTATATAGGCAGTTATCTGATTATGATGTTCTGCGGGTACACCGGGAATAGCAGTACCTGGAACTATTTCATTTCTAGTAAAGGGAATACCAAAAGGGGAGTAGAGAGAATCTGGTTTACCTGTAGCAATATCAATAGGATTAACAGGAATATTACTAGGAGGAGCACCAGATTCTGGTTCATTCAAACTAATATCATGATCTACAAACTGACCCCATTGAAATAACCAACTACTTATATTGAGAGAATTAGGTAGAGATTGTCCATCTTGACGCACCACTATATTACTAACATCCCGGGGATTAGGAAGTGTCGTCACACCATCACTAGCTAAAGAGCGAGGACTGGAGTAGCCATCTTCATAGGCGGGTGGAGCTAGTCTGATTAGGGGTGTATGGACTTTTCCCCAGTCTGAATTCACTAAGTTGTTGTTAGAACCATCAAAACTAGGAAATTCTAGAGCTTGAGCCGGAACTATTGCTATACTAGCAACAAATATAGCTGTTTTAAACTTTAAAAATAAACTATAAAAGTACATAGTCATTCAGTATAATTAACTAATGAATAAGCCAATTATATGAAAATGCCCATTAATATTGTGACCGCCTGAGGTGGTCACTTGTACTTAGCAGCTTATCAATTTTGAATATTAATAGTAGAGGAGTGCTGTATAATCAAAAGCTATCGATTGAAGTTTGAACAGACTCTGTAAAATAGAAATATTTTCCTCAAGGCCAAATAATACTAATAGTATATGTAATTCCTATGCAATTTAGAAATTTTCCTAACCGCACGAAAATAGTAGCTACTCTAGGTCCAGCCACTAAAGATCCGGAAATACTGCGCCAAATTATTAAAGCAGGGGCAACTACCATTAGGTTAAACTTTTCCCACAATAATCATCAATACCATCAAGAAAGTATTCGTTTGATTCGCCAAACAGCCTATGAATTAGACCAACCTGTGGCAATTTTACAAGATTTACAAGGGCCCAAAATTCGTTTAGGAGAATTTAAAGAAGGCAATATTATTCTCAAACCCGGAGATCCCTTTGTGCTTACCAGTCATCCAGTTGAGTGTAATCAACAGATTAGTTCTATTAGTTACCAGTATCTTGCTGAAGAAGTCCCAGCCGGGGCAAAAATCCTTCTTGATGATGGCAAAGTAGAGATGCAGGTAGAAAACATTAAACCTGGGGCAAAAGAACTACACTGTCGAGTTGTGGTAGGTGGAGTACTTTCAAGTAAAAAAGGGGTTAATTTTCCCGGGGTGTATCTTTCGGTTAAAGCCTTAACAGAAAAAGATAGAACTGACTTGATGTTTGGTTTAGACCAAGGGGTAGACTGGGTAGCGTTGAGCTTTGTACGTAACCCTCAAGATATTTTGGAAATAAAAGACTTAATTGCTAATAGTGGGAAGTCTGTACCAGTAATCGCCAAAATTGAAAAGCACGAGGCTATAGAACAAATGGAGTCTATTCTCTCCTTGTGTGATGGAGTGATGGTGGCTAGGGGCGATTTAGGGGTAGAATTACCAGCAGAAGACGTGCCCATCTTGCAAAAACGTTTAATTACTGTGGCAAATCAGTTAGGAATACCTGTAATTACAGCCACACAAATGTTAGATAGTATGGCCAATAATCCTCGCCCCACCCGCGCTGAAGTTTCCGATGTAGCCAATGCCATTTTAGATGGCACTGATGCGGTGATGTTATCTAATGAAACAGCCGTAGGGAAGTATCCTGTAGAAGCAGTAGCAACCATGGCAACCATCGCCCAACGCATCGAAAAAGAGGAGTTTAACCTCCGTAATTACCCGGTTAATAAATCTTCGGTGCCCAATGCGATCGCCGGCGCTGTCAGTCAAATTGCCCACCAGTTAGATGTGGCCGCGATTATGACTTTAACTAAAACTGGTGCTACAGCACGTAATGTTTCCAAATTTCGCCCTCAAAAACCAATCCTTGCTGTAACTCCTCATGTTAGCATAGCTAGACAGTTACAAGTTGTCTGGGGAGTTAAGCCTTTATTAGTACTAGATTTAGCATCTAATACCCAAACCTTTGAAGCAGCTTTAAACGTTGCCCAAGAAAAAGCTTTGTTAAACAATGGAGATTTAGTGGTGATGACAGCAGGAACTGTACAAGGGGTTTCGGGTTCTACAGATTTAATCAAAGTGGAAGTAGTTAAATCTATACTGGGTACAGGAGTAGGTATTGGTCAAGGATTAGTTACAGGGAGGGCCAGAGTTGCTAGTCATCCTCAAACCTTAACCCACTTTAACCCGGGTGATATCCTGGTGGTTCCCTCTACGGATGCTGATTGTGTGGAGATGATTCGCCAAGCATCTGGGGTAATTACAGAAGTAGGACGCTTTAACAGTCATGGCGCCCAAATTTGTCTACGTTTGGGTATACCAGTGATTGTAGGTTTTGAAGAAGCGACTAAAATCATTCGCGACGGAGCTATTATTACCCTTGATATTAATCGAGGTTTAGTCTATTCTGGCTTAAAAAGCAATGTTTAGACAGTTTTATGAGTGTGGGGATGTTGCTTGATATTATCTTCTTGGCGAACCACATTCACAGCATTAAGCACTCGCTTACGTTCTAAAGAATAGTTAAAATCATCACGAAGTTGACCTAGGGGAATGTATTCTTGAGCGTTGGGACGACTTTTATAAGTACGTGCTGCCGCTATCATTCTACTAGTAAAATCATCACAGAATTGGGTAGATGAGGGAAATTCGGGAGGCATTTTTAAGTTTTCTTCATCTACCAATTCATTAATTAATTTGCCACAAGCAAACTGGTAAGAAGTAGCGATTCCTTTGATAATAGCTTCTAAAGCCGCAGAAGGTATGGGTTCAATGATTTGAACTTGATGATACTCCCCATCTTCCTTGAGAAAACAAGTTGCTAAACCAAAAACACAGTAATCATCTGAATTAATATCTTGAGCCTGATTAAGCAAACTATTAACACTCATTTTAAAATCCGTAAAACTTTAACTTAATCATGCTATCACATTAACCTTGAAGATGAGAAACAAATAAAGATTAAAAAAAACTCAAAATATGTCATAATTTGTTACAGAACAATTAAGATTTGCTTAAGAGCGATGAGCGATCGACCAGAAGAAAAAACTATGTCTGAAAAAGCCCCAGCTAACTACGAATGTCGTAGCTGTGGCTATGTGTACGAACCTGCCAAGGGAGACGGAAAGAGTAACACAGAACCTGGGACTCTATTTGAAGACCTTCCTTTAGACTGGCGTTGTCCAGTATGCGGAGTACGGAAAGCTCAATTTCAAAACGTAGGGGCCAGCGGCGCTCCATCAGGTTTTGAAGAAAATCTCAAATACGGATTAGGAGTAAATACACTCACTCCCAATCAGAAAAATCTGCTCATTTTTGGAGCTTTAGCTTTAGGATTTATTTTCTTTATTAGTCTTTATGGTCTCAAGTAAAACTCCCTAATAGCAAACAAGATTTAGCACATTAAAAAGCTTGATAGTTACAAATTTAACTGGTATTCTATGAAAAAATTGCAACAAATTGTTATAATTGTTATATTTGCTGTTATCAGCGCAGGATGTAGCGGTTTACCATCTACAGAAAATAGTCCCTGGAAGGTGATAAATCTGCCGACAGAAGCGACTTTCGCAAATATAGCATTTACAGAAGATAGCAATCACGGTTGGTTAGTGGGAACCAAAGCTACTATATTTGAAACCAAAGACGGCGGAGATACTTGGATTCCTAAAGTCATAGATTTTGGTGAAGAAAAAATTAGCTTTACAGATGTAAGTTTCTACAAACAGGAAGGATGGATTACTGGTGAACCAGCAATTCTACTCCATACAACAAACGGTGGAGAAACTTGGGAACGTGTACCCCTAAGCTCAAAGTTACCAGGAGCTCCAGAAGGTATCCTTGCCCTAGGTCCCAATTCAGCAGAAATGGTGACTAAGTTAGGAGCAATATATAGAACGGAAGACGGAGCAAAAAACTGGAAAGCTTTAGTAGAAGGGTCAGTGGGTGTAGCCAGAACAATTAATCGCGCACCTAGCGGGGAATATGTAGCGGTTTCAGCAAGAGGTAACTTTTACTCAACTTGGGAACCAGGACAAACCGAATGGACTCCCCACAACCGAACTTCTTCAAGAAGATTGCAAAACATGGGCTTTGGTAAAGACGGAAGACTATGGTTACTCGCACGAGGTGGACAAATTCAATTTAGTGAACCCCAAGAATGGGAAAATTGGACAGAAGTAAAATATCCAGAATTTTCTACAAGTTGGGGTCTATTAGATATGGGTTACCGTACACCAGATGAAATATGGGCAGCAGGAGGAAGTGCTAACTTACTTCGCAGCCTTGATGATGGAGAAACCTGGGAAAAAGATAGAACGGTAGAAAATATACCATCCAATTTTTATAAGGTAGTCTTTATCTCTCCTGAACAAGGTTTCGTTTTAGGTCAAGAAGGTGTTTTGCTAAAATATCAACCAGAAGCAGGAGAAGAAGTATAGAAGGGTTAGCTTTCTATCTGAAAATGTCAACAGGAACTTCCATAAATGCTTAAAAATTAGCCGAAGGCAAAATTGAGTAATAGCCTTGTAGTGAACCGGGTAAATTGAGAATTTTCTTGCGTCAAAGACACAGGGGATGTAAAACTAGAAATAATCAACATGAGAGAAAAAGGTTAAGGAAAACAAACTTAAGGAGGAATGAAAAATGTCAGGTAGCACCGGAGAAAGACCGTTTTCAGATATTGTAACTAGTGTACGTTATTGGGTGATTCACAGCATAACTATCCCGATGCTATTTATTGCCGGGTGGTTATTCGTAAGCACAGGCTTAGCTTATGATGCTTTCGGAACACCTCGCCCAAACGAATACTATACAGAAACTAGACCGGAATTACCAATCGTTGAAGACCGCTATCAAGCAAAAGAGCAAATAAAAGAGTTTAACGCCAAAGAATAAAAAGTAAAAACGATAAATACAGACAATAAAAGGTGAAAAAAGATGACTAGCAATAATCCTAATCAACCAGTTTCTTACCCAATTTTTACAGTAAGATGGCTATCAGTACACGCCCTAGCTGTACCGACTGTCTTCTTTTTAGGCGCAATCGCCGCTATGCAGTTTATTCAAAGATAAAAACAAAGATAAAAAAATGGACAGAAATTCTAATCCAAATAAACAACCAGTAGAACTAAACCGTACTTCCCTATATTTGGGTTTACTATTAGTCGCAGTTCTTGGTATTCTCTTTTCTAGCTACTTCTTTAACTAATTAATATCAGGAGGCTACAATTATGTCTGGAGAAGCTCGTATTCCACTATGGGTGGTCGCAACTATCGCTGGTATGGGCGTAATCTTTATAGTTGCCCTATTTTTCTACGGCGCTTACGCGGGAGTAGGTTCAGGTCAATAATCTAAACCTGTAACGGGAAAAGCATTCTAGTGAAAAGCCGTCATCTCAGCCGAGATTGGCGGTTTTTTGTCCACAATTAGCAAAGAAGATGTTTATTATGACTAACTCAGAAGTAAAATACGGAGAAAGAGCCATTGCTGAGGGGAAATTAATCACTTTTCCTAATCCTCGTATCGGCCGTCATTATCAAATAGAAATTACTTTACCAGAATTTACCTGTAAGTGTCCTTTTTCTGGTTATCCTGATTTCGCTACTATTTATCTTATATATACTCCTGATCAAAAAACAGTAGAGTTAAAATCACTGAAACTCTATATAAATAGTTATCGCGATCGCTATATTTCCCACGAAGAATCAGTAAATCAGATTCTTGACGATTTAATCGAGGCTTGCGATCCTCTGAAGATTAAAATTAGAGGAGATTTTACTCCCCGGGGTAATGTTCATACTGTGGTTGAAGTTGAACATCATAAAAGTTAGCGGTTAAAAGATAGATTGTTAGGTTTCGTATTCCAAAAACCCAACCTACAATCTATATAAATAGTTATCTCACATCTTCCACCAGTACTTATGTACCAAATTATTGTGTTCATCCGTTCCCCGGATTTAAAATCCGGTTTAAGAAAAGCATCAGGAGAACAAAAATACTGAATATGTCTTTTTGGTCAACCAATTTTTAAGGGCGATCTCATTACTTCAAAACTCATTACTTCAAAACTCCAAAGCTTAGTACTTCAAGACTTCAATACTTCTTACTCGTTACTCATTACTCATTACTTCAAAACTCATAATTCATCCACAACCAGTAACATTAGGTAAAGATGCAAGATCTGAGGTTATGGCGATCGCTAGATTTGTCAATAAGCATCAAGAAATTGTGTAGAAAAAAAACTTGTAGCAAGGTAACCTAGAAGAAAAGCGCACTGCGTAGCGGATTTTGCACGAAATCGCCGATAAAGATTAAAAATAACTATGCTCAAATTAACCCCTAAATTCCTAATACCCTATCTAGTTTGCCTGGGTGGTATTCTCTCTAACCCCGTAGCCGCCCAGATTATCCCCGATTCTACCCTCGGTTCAGAAAACTCTCAGGTAACATCAGATACAATTCAAGGGGTAGAGAGCGATCGCATCACAGGTGGTGCAATTAGAGATAGCAATCTCTTTCACAGTTTCCGAGAATTCAATGTAGAAGCAGGTAGAGGTGCCTACTTTGAAAATCCCGCTCAAATTGAAAATATTCTCACTCGCGTCACCGGGGGCAATATTTCCAATATCCAGGGCATCTTAGGAGTCTTAGGTAACGCCAATTTATTTTTAATTAATCCCAACGGGATTATTTTTGGTCCTGATGCTCAACTAGACCTACAAGGCTCTTTTATTGGGACTACAGCAGATAGTGTGATTTTTGAGAATTTTGAATTTAGCGCTACTAATCCCCAAGCCCCCCCATTACTGACTATAGATATTCCTCTTGGTTTAAGATTGAGAGACAATCCGGGGACAATTAATAGCAGTTCCGTGTCACTACAAGTAGAAACAGGAGAAACCCTAGCCCTAATTGGCGGTGACATTACATTAGATGGAAGTGTAATAGTATCACCAGACTCTTCAATAGAAATAGGAGGCTTAAGTGAAAATGGGGTAATTGCTATTAGGGGAGATTTGAGTTTCACCTATCCTGAAGATATAGAAAGAAGCAATATCTTATTAAACGAGTCAGAAATAGATGTGGGTGGTACAGGTATAGGGGAAATCAAAATTAATACTTTTGATTTAGAGATGTTGAATAGTAGTCTATTTACAGGTATCAATCCAGAAGTAGAGGCTACATCAACAGTACCAAGAGATATTAAAATTAATGCCCAGGGAGATATCAGTGTAGATGGAGGATTTATCGCCAATATTGTCTTAGGCATCGGTAATAGCGGCGATATTGAAATTATCACCGATTCAATAGAAGTAATTAATGGAGCACAGATATTAACTGATACCTTTGCACAAGGAAATGGTGGCAGTGTAATCATAGAAGCTACAGGCTTAGTTAAATTAGATAATGCTAGTATTTTTAGCGATGTCAACCCTGGTGCAGTAGGAAATACGGGGGGAATAGAAATTAGTGGTAATTCCCTTGAGGTAAATGGTGGTTCGATTATATCTGCTACTATTTTTGGTACTGGAGATACGGGAAGTATAATGATCAAAGCAACAGACTTGGTTAAATTTGATACAGAAGGAGCTGACCCTCTTTCAGCCAGTGGTGCTTTTAGCCGCGTTAACCTGGATGCAGTAGGAAATAGTGGGGGTATAGAAATCAGCGCCAACACCATAGAAATACTTAACGGTATACAGATATCTGCGAGTACTTTTGGTGAAGGAAATGCCGGAAGTATAATTATCAAAGCTACTGACTTAGTTAAATTAGATGGACAAACCAGCGATGGTGTAAACCCTACTAGTGTTGCCAGCATTGTTAGCCAAAACACAGTAGGAAATGCAGGAGGCGTGGAAATCATTTCCGACAATATAGAAATAAGTAATGGTGCGAGAATATCCGCTTCTACCTTTGGTATTGGAGATGCAGGAAGTGTAATTATCAAAGCTACAGGCTTAGTTAAATTCGATGGCCAAGGTGGCAACAACGAAAACGTCTTTTCTAGTGGAGCTTTTAGCCAGGTTAACCCAGAGGCAGTAGGAAATGCCGGAGGTATAGAAATTAGCGCCGAATCAGTAGAAGTACTCAATGGAGCCCAAATCAATGCTAGTACCAGTGGTGAAGGAGATGCAGGGAATGTAAATATAGAAGCCACAGGCTTAGTTAAATTTGATGGCCAAAGTAGGGATGGCGAGGCAGCTAGTGCGGCTCTTAGCATTGTAGACACAGAGGCAATAGGAAATGCCGGAGGTATAGAAATTAGCGCCGACTCAGTAGAAGTACTCAATGGAGCTCAGGTATCAGCAGAAACTCGTGGTGAAGGCAGTGCCGGAAGTGTGATTATTAATGCCACAGGCTTGGTTAAATTAGATGGCGAAGATAGAGATGGTGAGGCCATTAGTGCTGTACTTAGCAATGTAGATGAAGATGCAGTAGGCAATGCAGGGGGTATAGAAATTAGTGCCGACTCAGTAGAAGTACTCAATGGTGCCCAGATAGATGCTAGTACTAGAAGTGAAGGAAGTGCGGGAAGTGTAATTATTAATGCCAGAGGCTTGGTTAAATTTGCAGGCACAGATAGAGATAATGTAGCAATTAGTGGTGCTTTTAGTCAGGTAAACTCAACTGGTCAAGGAAATGCAGGGAGTGTAGAAATTAGCGCTGATTCAGTAGAAGTACTTGATGGCGCACAGGTATCTAGTACTACTTTTGGTACTGGAGATGCCGGAGGTGTGATTATCAATGCCACAGAATCAGTTAAATTTGATGGCACAGATAGAACGGGAGAGGGACCAAGTGGTGCTTTTAGTCGCGTAGATACAAATGCAATTGGTAATGCAGGGGGTGTAGAAATTAATGCTAACTCCCTAGAAGTAATTAATGATGCACAAATAGATGCTGATAGTAGAGGTGAAGGCAATGCAGGAAATATTATTATCACTACTAATAATTTTACCGCTACTACCCAAGGTTCTGTACAAACTAATACCAATAGTTCTCGGAACGCAGGAGATATTATATTTAATATCAACGATACCCTCAGCTTAACTGAAAGTACCATTGAATCTAGTACCTCTCCAGAATCCACTGGCAATGGTGGTAGTATTTTTATCGACCCGGTGGAAGTTAATCTCACTGATAACTCCGCCATTAGCGTTAATAGTCAAGGTCAAGGCGATGGAGGAAATGTAACTATCATTGGAGATAATCTCACAGTTACCAACAATTCTCAAGTTTCTGCCGCCACTGCTAGTGGTGAAGGTGGCAATATTAACCTTGATTTTACCAATCTGTTACAACTTGATAATAATAGTCCTATTACTGCTACAGCAGGAGGTACTGGTAATGGTGGTAATATTGAAGTTCAAAGCGAGTTTGTAGTTAATTCCAATAACAGTGACATCACCGCTAATGCTTTTGAGGGTAGAGGTGGTAACATCTTCATTAGCGCCCAAGGTATTTTTATCGATAATAGTAGTAACATTACCGCTAGTTCTGAGTTAGGAATAGATGGCGTGGTAGAAACAGAGACACCCGATTTAGACCCAACTCAGGGATTATTAGATTTACCATCTACAGTAGTAGACCCAAATCGACTTATTGCTCAAAACCCTTGTACACAAAAAGAAAAGAGCGAATTTGTGATTGTAGGAAAAGGGGGTTTAGCTGAAACTCCAGATCAATTATTAACTCAACCGTTATCTCAAGCAGAATGGATTGAACCAGTAAATAATAATTTGGAAACAGAAGGAAGTTCTAGTAACAATTCAGAAAATACAACTTCAGCAACCATAAAACCCGCCCAAGGCTGGATAATCAACCCACAAGGACAAGTAACTTTAGTAGATTACATAGTTTCTGAGACTAGCCCACAAAAAAGGCCAATACCTTCTAATCCCTACCTTTGTGGACAACCTGACGGGGTGACAACCAGGTTGAAGTGAAGGCAGATTTTAGGTTTGCTGGTTTTTTTGTCGTCCCCATCAAGACATCGATTTTAATCAAGAACTTCGACCCCCATGATTTGGTAGTGTAATAAAGCTGTTGACAAAAAAGTAGATATATTCTACAATTACACAAGAAAAAATAAAGTGCGATCGCATTGTATCGCCTTGTGATGACTGTTTAAATTCAAGTAACTTGTCCAGAATGCTACACGACCTTGAGTAGATGAAACCTATATTAAGGTCAAAGGGAAATGGAAATATTTGTATAGAGCTATTGACAGTAATGGTAATACTTTAGACTTTATGCTGAGTGCCAGAAGGAATGGTTTAGCCACAAAGAGATTCTTGCTCCGTCAGAAGCGCCGAGGAGACCTCGGCGCGGGCGGTGATAACTCTTAAGAATAATAAAAACAATATGGATCTAAATTCAACTTTTTTCTTTAGTGAGATGGGATGATGAGAAATAAGATTGATTTTAATGATGAGGGACAAATTCCCCAAAAACTACCTTTCCTTGAAGATATTTCTTGGCAAACTGATAATGTATATAAATTCTCACCTCGTGAAATGTTGCAACGTTATGAAAGAGGTTGGAGATATAGAGAAATTTTCCAAAGTATGACGGAAACTGAAAGGGAATTTATCAAAAAACTATCTGTTAAATATGATTCTTGGCTAGATACTGCAATTATGACTTTTCAAAATCCTCATCACAAAAATATTTTAAAGGTTTTAACAGATTTAAACTCTAATTTATTAGAGAGAAACTATACTTATTTTGGCGGTGGTACAGTCATCGCTCTGGATAATCAAGAATATAGATGGAGTAGGGATATTGATTTTATTTGTGCAGTTACATCTCCTGGTTACAGAAATTTAAGGACTTTTATCTATGAAAAAGGCATACAATCTTTATTTGTCGCCGATTCCAATATACAAGTCAAAAACCCGACAATAGATCAATATGGTATTCGTTTTGTTTCCCACACTGATGAGTTTAAAATCAAAACTGAAATTATTGCCGAAGTCCGCTTTCAATTAGATTCTCCTCGTTATCCTCAATGGAGTCCAGTGCCTTGTCTTAGTATAAATGATTGTTTTACCTCTAAATTACTAGCCAATAGTGATCGCTTTATGGATAATTCTGTGAAATCAAGGGATTTAATTGACTTATGTATTTTAAGAGTCAATAATTCTCTGAGTCAATTAGCTATAGAAAAAGCTCAAAATGCCTATGAAGTAATACGTCCTCTGCAAAATGCGATCCTAAGATTTCAAAATCTACCTGAGTGGCGTTTTCACTGTTATGAAAGTTTGCAAATAAATAGTGATAGTATTCCTATTATTATTAATGGACTTGATTATTTAGCTGTTGATTTGGGCTTAAACAAGACTTTAAGAGAGTTTAAAGAACAAAATCCTCTATTCTGATTTCACGGTTCCTCATATCAAAGCACCAGTACTTATGTACTAAATTAACCTCAGAAAAAGTTC
>NZ_JALKVM010000061.1:0-26932 GCF_057440575.1 Johannesbaptistia floridana | reverse complement strand
TCGTGAATTGTTACCCGAGGCATTAGAAGCCGCCCGCGGCATTGGAGATGAAGACGACCGAGCTACGGCCTTATCTGGGTTAGCCCCCCATTTCCCTGAATTGTTACCCGAGGCATTAGAAGCGGCCCGAGGCATTAGAGATGAATACAACCGAGCAGAAGCCTTATCAGGGTTAGCCCTTAGATTGACTTCTCTACCTGTAGAGGAACCGTTTTTTATAAAAATACTTCATGCTTTGGCTACTCTTAATCGCCCTCATTTCTTAGAGAATTTACCTAACCTAGCTTCTACAATTATTAAATTTGCAGGAATTGAAGCCCTTAGAGAAATAACCATAGCTATGAATGATGTTAGTCGATGGTGGAAGTGATGCTATGGAATGCGCGAATGATTTTTAATTCCTTGAAGAGAAAGAAACTTAAATATAGTCATGAAAACACTTTACAAATGGTCAGTTGCAGAATATCACCAAATAATAGCAACAGGATTATTAGAAGGGGAAATTATCGAAGTGAGTCCAGAAGGACCTTTGCATACATCTATCAATCATTTAATATCCATTCCTGCATGAGGTTCGCTTTTTGCATAGATTTGAGTAGGTTTTTAGAAGCGGTTTGAAAATGTGCAATTGGAGAGTATAATAGATTTGTGACCACAAACTGACCACAATTAACCAAACAGAGGCAGCATCATGAAAAGCGTTGGTATTAGAGAATTTAGAGATAAAGCATCTCAGTATCTATCTAGTTGTGAAGTTTTAGCTGTTAAGCGTCATGGCAAATTAGTTGGATTTTATATTCCCGTAACACAATCAGAGGAAATCGAAATCGAACAAGCATTACAAAGACTGAATCAAACAGTAGAAAAAGCGATCGCCGAAAGTGGTATGGATGAAGCTGCACTAGCTCGTGCTTTAGATTTATCAATTGAAGAACAGTAAACAATGCGTTTAGTAGTCGATACCAATATATTAGTAGGCGAATTAATTAGTTGAATTAAGTTTCTTCTCTTAAGGTTGGGGGTCGAGTAACTGTAAACTAGGAATTAAAGCAATTCAATCTCCACAAGCTTTTTAGCCACCCTGTCACCCCGTCAGCTTCAAGACTTCAAAACTCATTACTCATTACTTCAAGACTCATGTTTGGTGCGTTACGGGCTTCGCACGCTTCACACCCTACTCATACTACGGGAATTATTAGAGCTCTTGCTTTTCCTAATATTGATATAGAAGTTAATCGATTATTATAGCAAGCGAGCAAGTAGATGTTTACAACTGTGATAAAAAGCCCCCCTTAGTAAAGGGGGGTTGGGGGGAAAAGTTTGTGATCAATCAAAATATATTGTGTTAACACGAACTACTGCTATAGTTGGTTTTTAATTCGCCCATTCGCGCATTCTAATATCAAATCCGGTTATGAATGTCAGGTGGCGCGGTTTTTTTAAATAACTTTCAAATTAAAATTGCACTGCAAGTGGGTCTTTTTATCTATTTTAAGAGAGTTTGACCGTTGTAACCATTCTAAGAGCAAGAAATATTTTTTCCGCTCATTAGATAAATGATCCCCCCAAACCCCCCTTATTAAGGGGGGCTTTATAAGGAACTCGTGAAACCTTTGTATAGCAAGGGAGCACCGGAGCTCCCGGAGCTCCCCCATCAGTAAATTTTGGCAAAGGTGGAAGATGTTGGGTGTAGTGACCTCAACCCAACCTACAGGTTACAGGCTACCTTCTTACTCATCTGACGGTGCGTTACGGGCTTCGCACGCTTCACACCCTACAACTACTTTTATAGTGTTGGGTTTCGTGACCAAGGGCCCAACCTACAGGCTACCTTCTTACTTATTACTCATTACTCATTACTCATTACTCATGTTTGGTGCGTTACGGGCTTCGCCCTAACACACCCTACTAGACTACAGGCTACCTTCTTACTTATTACTCATTACTCATTACTCATTACTCATCTGATGGTGCGTTACGGGCTTCGCCCTAACACACCCTACTCATACTTCAAGACTTCAAGACTTCAAGACTCAACTACAATCAGTAACATTAGGTAAAGATGCAAGAGCTGAGTTCTAAATTTTTCTTCCTTTTTGTAACCAGAAAGCGATTAATAAATAAACAGAAGAATGTAATAAAAGAATCCCCCAGTTAAGAGCTAAATTACTGATACTGCTTGTATAAACCTCAGAACCTTCAAAAGGCAGAGGACAAGTAATCAGTTGAGGGTCAAAAATATTAGTTACTCCTTCGCTTTCGGGAACCATGCCGTTAATATTAACTAAGATACCATAAGCCCCTACAGACCAACGACTCAACATTAACCAAGAAATATATTTACCAATTCCAGTCATCTCGAATAAGACTCCAGAAAAGATAATTTGAGGCAGTAATAATATGGGTAAAGAACTATTAGCTTGACTATTATTCTTCACCCAACTAGACACCATTAAGCCTAAACTTTGGGCTGTAATAATCGTTAAAGCTGTGGTCACAAAAGCTCCTAATATCCAGGGAACAAAACTAGATTCTGGTGATTTAAAACTAATTAAAATAACTATAGTAATTAAAACACTCTGAAGTAAAGCTAAAAATCCTAAAACTAAGCTCTTTGAACCTAAATAAGCTAATATCTCTAAATTAACTAACTTTTCTCTGAGATAAATCGCTGATTCTTTGACAATCTCCGGTAAAGAACTAAATAAACCAATCCAAATACCAGCGCAAGTAAAGACAAAAAGAATACGCAAGGCTAAGGGGGCTAAATCTGGAGTAGGTGAATCGGGAATAGAAAACAGAGACTGACTATCTCTAACGGCTAACTTCATCAAAAAGATACCAAGGGGTGCCGTAACTAAACTCAAGGCTAAATTGAGTTTATCTCTGTTGACTAGTTGGAAATAACGCTGAGTGAGAATAGTTAGTTGAGAAAACAAAGAGCGTCGAACTTGTTTGGGTTTTGTTTGGTTTTGTTCTCCAATAATCAGACGGCTTTGAATATATTGCTGGTAGTGGGAAGACTCTCTAAACTCTGAAGCTTTAGAGGCTACGGCCCCAGCATCTTCTAAATCTATATAGATATCAGCAAAATCATTACTACTAGTGCCAAAAAAATTAATCGCCTGTTGAGGAGGACCAAAATAACAGAGATTTCCATCTTTACCCATAAAAATTAGGCGATCGCACAAAGTAATATTTCCTGTGGCGTGTGTAACTAAAATAATTGTCCGTCCCTCATTAGCTAAACGACGCAGTAGCTGCATCATTTTTTTATCTAATCCTGGGTCTAATCCAGAAGTTGGTTCATCGAGGAAGAATAACTTGGGGTCAGCGAGTAACTCCACTCCAATACTAACCCGCTTCAGTTGACCTCCGCTTAAATCCTTAACTAAAGTATTGCGTCTTTCTTTTATTTCAATTTGGGACAAAGTTCTATCAACAATTTCTTTAGTATTAATATCCTCAGAAAGTCTTAAACGCGCCGCATAAGTTAATACTTCTTCCACAGTTAAATCCTTGTGAACAATATCGCTTTGGGGGACATAACCTATTTGAGTGCGATAAATATTAAAATTGTCTCGTAAATCTTCCCCATTGAGATAAACTGTGCCGGATTCTGTGGGAGTAATTCCTAACATCACCCTCATCAGAGTTGATTTTCCTGTGCCACTACCCCCTACAATCGCGATTAACTGTCCTGGTTCAATGGGTAAAGAGATATGATTGAGTTTTCCGGCCTGGCTACGTACTAAATTATCTAGGTCTAGGCGAATATTCTTCCCTTGGTCTATAACAATTAACCTATCTCCATTGAGAATCAAAGTATAGGGACCAATACGAATACTATCACCGGAGTTTAAGATAATATTATTATTAACCTTCTTGCCGTTAACAAAGACCCCATTAGTACTATAGTCTTTGAGTAAATAACGACCTTGGTTATCTGTATCAATTGTGGCGTGTTGACGAGAAACTGTGGGAGCATCTAGTTGTAGGGTAGCTGTTGCATCTCGACCAATAACTACTGAGCGGTTTTTTAGAGAAATTTCCCGTTCTTGGGGAGAATTAGTAAGAGTTTGATTGGGATCGTAGAAACAAATAGTAATCAGAGTTTTCGGATTTTGGCCAATTGTAATCTTATCTCCATGGTTTAAACAATAGCCTTCTTGGGGAGTTATCAAAGTATTGTTAAAAAACAAGTGATTGCTACTAGCTTCAATGCCATCTCCATCGTATATGTGATATTTATCGTTGATTTTCCGTAGGGTAGCCTGCCAACGACTGACCACAGTCCAGGTTTCCGGGACTACTAAATCCACTTTTTCGGCATCTCGACCTAAACGATGGTAATTTTTATTGAGACAAAAAGGAGCACTTAATTCTCCTTGATTATTAAGAATTATATAGGGGGAATTATTGACAATCGTAGGAATAGATTTTGAAGAAGACATAGCAATTCAAGGGATAGGAGTTTTGATAGGAGGGTAAGATCATTTTGAGAGGGGATTAGGCGATCGCGCGATCGTAGTAAAATAAAAAATATCAAGATAATTGAGCTCAAGCATTAAACCAAATTTTTAAACTTCAATGGTCAACATTTCTGATTCACCACAAACTAAAGTCTCAAAATTAGAAGGTCTCAAAGAACGTAGTAATTATCTGAGAGAACCAATAGCAACAGAACTACTAGAAGATACTACCCATTTTAGTCAAGATGGGATACAAATTCTCAAATTTCATGGTTCTTATCAACAGGATAATCGAGATAATCGTGTTAAAGGACAAGAAAAAGATTATCAATTCATGTTGCGTACCCGTAACCCGGGAGGGTATATACCCCCTGAATTATATCTTACCCTAGATGAAATCTCAGACATATATGGAAACAAAACCATGAGGGTAACCACTCGTCAAGGGTTTCAAATACATGGAGTGAGAAAAAAAGATCTTAAAACTGTATTTGCGGCGATTATCAAAAATATGGGTTCAACTCTAGGCGCCTGTGGTGATTTAAACCGCAACGTCATGGCGCCTCCTGCACCATTTAAGCAGAATCGAGAGTACCAATACGCCTGGGATTATGCTAACCGTATTGCTGATTTACTCACACCCCAAACAGGTGCTTACTATGAAATTTGGTTAGATGGAGAAAAAGTTGTTACAGGGGAAGAATTACCAGAAATAAAAGCCGCTCGTCAAAAGAATGGTAATGGTACAATTTTCTCCTCCTCAGAAGAACCAATTTATGGTGAGCACTATATGCCACGAAAATTTAAATGTTCTGTGACAGTGCCTGGAGATAACTCTATAGACATCTACACCCATGATTTAAGCCTAGTAGTAATCACCGATGCCCAAGGAGAGTTAGAAGGGTTTAATATTCTAGCAGGAGGAGGTTTAGGACGGACTCATAACAAAGAAGAAACCTTCGCTCGCATGGCAGATGCCATAGGTTACGTAGCCAAAGAAGATGTATATGATTTAGTCAAAGCAGTAGTAGCTACCCAAAGAGATTATGGCGATCGCTATAATCGTCGTCAAGCCCGTCTCAAGTATCTAATTAATGATTGGGGTGTAGACAAGTTTAAACAACAGGTAGAGTCATATTTTGGCCAATCCTTAGCCCCATTTAGAGAATTACCCCCTTGGCAATATCATGATTTTCTGGGATGGCAGGAACAGGGAGATGGTAAGCTATTCTTTGGTCTCTCCATCGAAAATGGTCGAGTAGCGGATCAAGATGAATGGCAGCTTAAAACAGCTCTACGGGAAATCATCAGCCAATTTTCCCTGCCAATTCGTCTTACCCCCAATCATAATCTCATTATTTACGAAATAGAACCAGAAATACGGGAACAAATCGAGGAAATTTTCAGCAACCATGGAGTAGAGACAAAACCAGAAAATATAGATAATCTGGTACGCTATTCTATGGCATGTCCCGCTTTACCTACCTGTGGTTTAGCCATCACTGAGTCAGAACGGGCTATACCAGGCATAATTGATCGCATTAAACAACTTTTAACTAAGTTGAATATGAGTGAAGAGCATTTTGTCATTCGTATGACTGGTTGTCCGAATGGTTGTGCTCGCCCCTATATGGCAGAATTAGGTTTTGTCGGAAGTGCTCCTGAAGCTTACCAAATTTGGTTAGGAGGAACACCTAATCAAACAGAATTAGCCAAACCATACATAGATAAACTACCAATAGTAGATTTAGAAAGCTTTTTAGAGCCAATTTTTGTCTTTTTTAGAGATAATAAGCAAAAAAAAGAGAGCTTTGGCGAATTCTGCGGGCGAGTAGGTTTTGCAGCGATTCAAGAGTTTAGCAATAATTACTCTGGCGATTCCTCCAATAAAACTAGACGGAGAAACCGTAAAAACTATCATAGAATTGGTATCACTGATGAGATGTATGATCTTCTCAAAGCTAAAGCTCAAGCTGAAAATACCTCAATGAATTTTATTGTAGCTGAAGCTTTAAAAGCCTACTTTGCTAAGAAATAAATCTGGTGAATTCGCTATTTTTGTTTGAGTTAGGAGTTTGAAATCAAAATTCTGGTGGGCTTCGCCCACCTTGAAAACGAAATTTTTTTATGCACTTAATTTCGGCAGGTAAACTAAAACAAACAGCATCAAAATATCCTGATGTCACTAAAACAATCAAAGGCTGCTTGATTATTTAGTAATAATGTTAAAAAGGCACTAGCTTCTCCTGCTAATATAGAATTAAGTTTACGAAGTTTGCGTCCAAAAGTTTGATCATCACGATGAAACAAAAGTGAGATTTCATCACTTTGAGTATATCCATAAACAGTGCGGAAACCACAATCCATCAAATGCTTAAGTGTCGATACCATAAAATCTCTAAATTGGATATCAAAAGGAGCCTGACATTTAAGGATTTCTTTTGTTAATCGGGTAAAATTACGTCCATCAATTCGAGCTACTATAAATATCGGTGGTAATACACAAAAGTCAGAGCCTGTCTCAAAAACTCTTAGCTTCTTATCTAACTCTTCAAACTTCATCGATCAATTCGTGTACGATAAACTTTCTTTCTGTAGTGTAACAAAAATATTGATAAAAATCTTGGGTTAACCTAGAATTTTCGAGCTTGACTAACTTACAATACAGTGAGTTTATTGTGTAGTAGTGAACAAAGCCGGAAATAAACAGGGCAAAAAAAATCTAAGTTAAACTAAATGTAAAGTCAATTCTCAAGTTACCAAGAGGAGCAAAACTTATGTTTAGTAAACAGCCTTCTGAGACACCTAATCCTTCTAAGACACAACTACCTAAAACCCAGTCTTCAGAATCTTTAACTTCTACTCCTAGTAATCCTATTACCAATGTAGCTAAACAGCAACAAGAAATTATCGAGGATTTAAATAAGCCAGAAATAGTGAATATTGTAGAAAAACTTAGCAATATTCTTTCTCCCTACTTTATTGTTTTAGTTGGTTTATACCTTTACAACAAAGATTCTTTGTTTAGTTTTTTATTGGGAACAACTTTGATTATTACTGGTGTTACTTCTATATTGAAAATTTCTGGAAATGATTTTAATAAATTTATAGCTTGGTTCAAAAAAACTGTAGGCTACAATAACAACGATTTAACACCAGAAGATTAAATATAGCATTTTTCCAACTACTGAGGTACAAAATTTTACTGAGTGTGGTTTGTTTATGTCCAGGTAATTATAAAACTATTTTACCATTTCATCATGGGGAGAGGATTAAGAGGATGCTTTGGGAGCCACATTAATTCTCTTTTGCCTAAATTTTTATGAAAGTTACAATTAGGAAATTCAGTTTTAATCTTTTTTATATCTGAATCAACAATTCCAAATTTAAACAAACCCCCGGAGAAGTCAACTAAGTCTCCTTGACGAAAAACCTCTACTAAGGGATAAGCTTTGTTTTGGTACTTACGGATTTTATGATGTTCGGTAATCATCAGTTCAATCTCTTCCTTCCACATATCTAAACCTCTTCGATGTAAGTATTCTCTTGCGGGAGGTAGAGATGGAGGAATATAATCTACCGTATTTTCAATCCAAATTCCAATGTCATGAAAAGCTCCAGCAATGATAATTTTCTCTTTTTCTTCCTCATTACAGTCTTTGAGAGCTAAACAACAATGAATCATTCGATAAACATGGTTTTTATATCCTTGATATTCAGCTCCAATAATTTCTTTCCATTCTGATAAAATACTTTCTAATAAAACAATTTCATTCTCAATTTTCATAAGTTAAATCTTCTCTTTAAGTGATTGATTTTCCTATCAGTATACAAAAAAATAATTAATACCAAATTCGTTTTTTAAGCAGGGCGCAAACAAGAGCGCCCCTACTCATGCGATCGCTAAATATTTGGCTCTTTCGGGATTATGGGGGAAATTGTCATTATTGTTACATTTTATTCCCTTAAGATGTAGTAGGGGCGCTCATACTTGCGCCCCACCTCCGGCGATCGCCATGAGCGCTTTCATGTTAACAACATTTATATTCATATTAATCGATACTCGCACAGATGATAATTTTGTTGTTTTAGTGTTTTTTTTGACAAATTATTTCAATTGTTATCTTGATAACAATTGAGATGTAGGGGCGCAAGGCTTGCGCCCCTACTTTTTCAGTAACAATATCTACTTTACGTTCTAATAAATCTTCTAAATCAATTAATAATCCTCACTCATTACTTCAAGACTCATTACTTCAAGACTCAACCACCACAAGTATAGCAAGCTCGCAAATAGATGTTTACAGTTATCATGAAAAGCCCCCCTTTAATAAGGGGGGTTTGGGGGGAAAAGTTTATCTAAATATGGTTAACACTACAACGAGCACTGCTATAACTTTGGATAAAGATGCAAGATCTGAGTATACACTTACAATTAGCTTCTTATATTAGCCATAATCGCTTGATTTAAAGTTTGATCTAAATGTTTGGCAGCACTAATTAAAGAAAGATGTGTAAAGGCTTGGGGAAAATTCCCTAAAGCTTCACCACTCGGTCCAATCTCTTCAGCATAAAGACCTAAATGATTAGCATAACCAATCATCCCCTCAAACATTAAACGCGCTTCTTCTAGCTTCTCAGGATATCTCTGTCCGGCACGGGCTAAAGCTTCAACTAACCAGAAAGAACATAAGTTAAAAGTTCCCTCCTTGCCTAATAATCCATCGGGAGATTCTTCGGGATTATAACGATAAACTAGATGATTAGATAACAATCCTCCCTGGTTTGGAGGTTTGGCGATCGCGTCTAAGGTGGAGAGAAAACGAGGATCTGTAGGAGAGAGAAATTTTACTTTGGGTGCAATTAAATTACTAGCATCGAGAAAATCACTCCCATAGTATTGAACAAAGGCTTTGCGTTGAGAATTCCAGCCACAAGACATAATTTCTTCATAAATTTGATTTCTAACTTGCTTCCAATGCCTCCAATTAGAGGGAAATGAACGGCGATCGCTCAATCTTAGCCCTCTATCCAAAGCCACCCAACACATCAGCCTAGAGTAGACAAAATTTTGTTTACCGCTGCGAATTTCCCAGATTCCTTCATCTTGGCGTTGCCAGTTTTCGCAAACCCAATCAATTAATTTTCGTAAGTAAATCCACAAATCATAGGAAATTGGTATTCCCTGTTGGTCATAAGAATCAACAGCAAACATTAATTCTCCATAAATATCTAACTGAAGTTGATTATAAGCACCATTACCTATGCGCACTGGAGAAGAACCACAATATCCTTCTAAATGGTCTAATACTTTTTCTGGTAGGTAGTGTTGACCATTTATTCCATACATAATTTGTAGAGACCCATCCTGATTCAATTCTTGACAACGGCATTCTATCCACTGCATAAATTGCGCTGCTTCTTGGGTAAAGCCTATACTCAAAAGAGTATTTAGAGTTAAAGCTGCATCTCTAATCCAAGTATACCGATAATCCCAGTTTCTTTCTCCCCGCAGAACCTCTGGTATGCTACAGGTAGAAGCGGCAACTAGTGCCCCCGTAGGCTCAAATGTTAGTAACTTCAAAGTCAGTGCTGAACGTTCTACCATTTCCCGCCATCTCCCTACATAAGTTGATTGACTCAACCAATCACGCCAATATTTAACTGTATGTTTAAATAGTTTTTGAGCTTGACTAGGTGGGATGGGCAATCCACAACCTGACCCTGCTTCTATTGCTTGTAAAACAAATACAGCCATTTCCCCCTCTTGAAGAGTAAACTTAGCAGTTACACCGAGGTCTTGTTGTGCTAAAGATATATCAGTGGCTAATCCTAAACTGAGAGTGTCAGAGTAAAAGCAGACACCTTTGGGGGTAATGGTTAATTCATGAGTATCTTGAGCATAATTAAAAGCGGGGAAACATTTTACAGAAAAGTTCATTGACCCTCGTACTACAGTTACTTGACGAATCAAGGAATGATAGCCTATTTGATTAGAACTAAGTCCAACGGGCATAAAATCGACAATTTCGGCAACTCCTTGAGGAGTAAGAAAACGAGTAATCAGTACATTAGTTGCTGGCCAATAAAGCTGTTTATTTTTCAGTCGAGAATTTTCACTATCTACCTGTTGACAAGGCTCAATCTTAAAGTAGCCTCCTTTGTTAGTATCGAGTATGGCCCCAAATACACTGGGAGAGTCATGGTTAGGGAAACAAAGCCAGTCGATAGAGCCATTTAATCCTACCAAGGCTGTAGTGTGCATATTACCAATAATCCCGTAGTGTTCAATTGGTTGATACTTCATAAGAACAGTTCCTTTCTTTTGCTACTAACTTGCTCATTTTATCAGTATTAATAGACTTCTTGCACCACGTTTAGCATTAATTCTTTAACTCATTACTTCAAGACGTAAAGACTTCAAAACTCAACAACAACCAGTAACTTTTGGAAAAGATGCAAAATCTCAGTTAACCAGGGGTACCCTTTACTTCTATAATAGTGAGGTTAGTTCGTCTGCTCAAGGAGCGAGAATATTTAAATGTCATTAAACGTAAGAGTTATTACCCCTGACCAAGTAACTTGGGATGATTCAGCTCAAGAAATCATTTTACCCAGCACCACAGGCCAACTCGGTATTTTACCAGGTCATGCTCCTCTCACAACTGCTTTAGGTATAGGAGTGATGCGTCTTCGCGTCGATAAAGAATGGCAAAATATTGCCCTGATGGGAGGTTTTGCTTTGATAGAAGATGATGATGTTAAGGTTTTAGTAAATGGTGCTAAAACTGGCAGTAAAATTGATTTAGAAGAAGCTCGTACTAAGTTTGAGCAAGCAGAAAAAGAATATAATGAAGCTCAAAAAACAGACAACCGTCAAAAGAAATTACAAAAAGAACAAGCCTTAAAAAAAGCGAAAGTCCTTCTCCAAGCCGCGGGTGGCTTAGTTAAAGCTTAATTGTTCATTAAAAAAAGGGCAAATATTTATTCTGCCCTTTCTTAAAAAACATGTTATCTTTATTTGGGATTACCTTTAGTTGGTTCCACTGAAAATTACTTCAGGAAACTTTTCTTGAGCTTGCATCATATTAGTAGTTCTATTATTTTCTTGCCAAAAATTAACTACTTCTGTGACTTTGTTGAGAATTTCTATTTTTTCAGTTTCCGCAATCCAGGTTTTAGAATCTAACTCATCTTTGATTTGTTGCCAGGCATCGTTACGAGGCCAGAAATAATAAGCGGTCAAAGGACTTGAACCTTTTCCTACTACTTGGTCTACGGCTAGGGCTACATCTTTATCTAACCAGAGAACTTTTAAAATAAATCGAGACAATGACACCTCCTGTAGGTAGGGTTTAACTGTTTATGTTAAAAGAGTACAATATTATATTATAACATTATTTAAGCGTAATTGTTTTAACGATAGTAAAATTCTGCTTCTTTTAAGGCTAATAACCTAGTCTTATTAAGGCGGTAATGATATGATAATCTTTTTTGTAGCTGTTGCCAGAAATTGAGTTTTGTTTTTTGATGAGAAGCATCTAAATGGTCTTTAATTTCTTGAATTTTTGACCAATCCGGGGTTCTTTCGACTTTTAAACCAGTTTTAGCCACAGCTAAACCAATGATATTTCCACTTCCGGCATAAATTCCTTTTAATTCTGAATAGGTGCCAATTTTACCCCACCAGTTAATAAATTCTTGTTCTTTTCCTTGGCAACGAGAAATAATAATTAGGGCTTCTCCAATAAAATAACTTGTTTCTAAATCAACATTTATTTTATTGGCTATTTGTTGTAATCTTTCCCGTCTTTCTGGTGTGTATTTTTGTACATGAGTGAGTAAGTCTTCATGGAAACAACCAATTACTCCAGGAGTAGTTTCTATTTTCTCGGGGAGATAATCAGTAATTCTCGTGTCGGCATCAATTAAGATAGTAGTTTCAAACAGAGATAAAGCTTTAGCGATCGCAAAGCGTTTATCATGGTAACAGTGTAGAATTCCCTGTTGATGCAATTCAAAAGCAATAACATTACTAAGGGAAGAAAACTCATCGGGTTTATCTGTTCCCACTACTAGCATTATACCTGGTCCATAGCGCTGAAGATCCGCGGCTAATTCTTTAGCCATGACTTGATAGCGACTACCCAAAGCTAAAGTACAAAATGAATAATTTTTTTCACCTAGTTTTTCATTCATGTTTTTTTTATTTATAACTATAGCGTTTTTCAGTCTACTGAGTGGTAGTAGTAGGGTGCGTTAGCAAAGCGTAACGCACCAAATTAATAGAATCAATTCTTTAACTCATTATTCATTACTCATTACTTCAAAACTCATTACTCATTACTCATCACTGAGTAGTAGGGTGCGTTAGCAAAGCGTAACGCACCAAATTAATAGAATCAATTCTTTTACTCATTACTTCAAAACTCATTACTTCAAAACTCATTAGTAGTAGGGTGCGTTAGCAAAGCGTAACGCACCAAATTAATAGAATCAATTCTTTTACTCATTACTGATTACTCATTACTCATTACTGATTACTCATTACTCATTACTCATTACTTCAAAACTCATTAGTAGTGGGGTGCGTTAGCAGAGCGTAACGCACCAAATTAAATTGATGAATTAACTAATGTATTCTTGTATCGCTTTTACCTCCAGAGGTTGAGTTTGTAAAGAGCGTAAAGCAGCTACAGTAGCTTTAGCACCAGCGATAGTAGTAATGATTGGTAATTTATAGTTTAAAGCTGTGCGACGAATCAGACGGTCATCATTTTGAGACTCTCCTCCAGTCGGTGTATTAAAGATAAATTGAATATCTTCGTTTTTAATCCAGTCAATGACGTGGGGCCGTCCTTCGTGTAATTTTAACACCAACTCTATATCTTCAATGCCATTTTCTTGTAAGACTCGGCGAGTTCCAGAAGTTGCAACCACCTTAAAACCTAAATCAATTAAATCGCGAACAATGGGCACACAGGCAACTTTATCGCGGTCATTCATAGAAAGAAATACAGTTCCTTTGGTTGCTAGACGTACTCCTGCTGCTAACTCAGCTTTAGCAAAGGCTTTACCAAAATCAGTATCTATCCCCATAACTTCCCCTGTAGAGCGCATTTCTGGTCCTAATAGGGTATCTGCGCCAGAAAACTTCTCAAAGGGCAGTACAGCCTCTTTTATCGCTATATGAGAAGGTACTTTTTCACTAGTTACACCCAAAGATTCAAGAGTTTTCCCGGACATAATCAAAGAAGCTATTTTAGCTAATGGTACTCCTGTGGCTTTTGATACATAGGGGACTGTACGGGATGCGCGGGGATTGGCTTCAAGTATGTATACTTGTTCGCCTTGGACCGCATATTGAATATTCATCAATCCTATTACCTTTAACTTTTCGGCCAGTTGAGTTGTCCATTGGCGAATAGTTGAAAGTACCGTCTCACTCAAAGAAGTGTAAGGTATAGAACAGGCAGAGTCTCCAGAATGTACTCCGGCTTCTTCGATGTGTTCCATGATACCCCCAATCACTACTTTTCCTGTGGCATCTGAGAGGGAATCTACGTCTACTTCAATGGCATTTTCTAGGAATTTATCAATGAGAATTGGGTGTTCTGGTTCTACTTGCACCGCGTTACTCATATAGTATTCTAATTCCTGGTCTGCATAAACTATCTCCATCGCTCGACCTCCTAAAACATAAGACGGTCTTACTACAACAGGATAGCCGATACGTCCAGCGATAGATAGAGCGCCTTCGTAACTACGGGCAATACCGTTGGGAGGTTGTTTAATATTTAACTCTCTCAAGATACTCTCAAAGCGTTCGCGGTCTTCTGCGGTATCAATAGAGTCAGGAGAGGTTCCCCAGATTTTAGTTTTTACTGGACAATCAGGGTTTTCTAGATATTGTTGTAGAGGTAGAGCTAATTTTAGAGGAGTTTGACCACCAAATTGAATGATGATGCCTTGAGGACTTTCTGCTTCGATGATATTAATTACATCTTCTTTAGTCAGGGGTTCAAAATAAAGGCGATCGCTCGTATCATAGTCTGTAGATACTGTTTCTGGGTTAGAATTGACCATAATTGTTTCAAAACCTGCATCACTCAAGGCGAAGGCTGCGTGACAACAGCAGTAGTCGAATTCAATTCCTTGGCCGATGCGATTTGGTCCTCCTCCTAAAATCATTACCTTAGGTTTATCTGAGGGGGTAACTTCTGACTCGCCTGTTTCGTAGGTGGAGTAATAGTAGGGGGTGAAGGCTTCAAATTCTGCGGCACAGGTATCTACTACCTTGTATACTGGAATCACTCCTAGTTGTTTGCGAGTTGTGCGCACTTGGTCTTCGGTGGTTTTAGTAGCATAGGCAATTTGGCGATCGCTAAATCCTAGTTGTTTACAGTAGCGCATATCTGAGGCGCTTATTTCTTTTAGGGGCGTACGTTTTATCCATCTTTGGGTAGTGACTAATTCTTCCATGTTATCTAGAAACCAGATATCCACCCCTGTTAGTTCATGAATTTCTTCTACACTCATCCCCAGTTGTAAAGCCTGGTGAATGGTAAAGATTCTTTCGGGGTTAGGGATGCGGAGATTGGCGCGAATTTGGGTCACACTTGGTAAAACTTCATCGCGATCGCACCCAAAACCATACCTTCCTATTTCTAAAGACCTCAAAGCTTTTTGGAATGACTCGTTAAAAGTTCTCCCTATAGCCATAGCCTCCCCTACTGACTTCATTTGTGTTGTCAATATTGGTTCAGATCCTGGGAATTTCTCAAAGGCAAAACGAGGTATCTTAGTTACCACATAGTCAATTGTGGGTTCAAAAGAAGCTGGTGTTTTTTTGGTGATATCGTTAGATATTTCATCGAGGGTGTAGCCTACTGCTAATTTAGCGGCGAATTTAGCGATAGGGAAGCCTGTGGCTTTAGAAGCTAGGGCTGATGATCTAGATACACGAGGATTCATCTCAATTACAATCATTTCTCCTGTAACTGGATTGATGGCAAATTGAATATTAGAACCCCCTGTTTCTACACCTATTTCCCGAATAATTTTTTGTGAGGCATCTCGCAGACGTTGATATTCTTTGTCGGTGAGGGTTTGGGCTGGTGCCACGGTAATAGAATCCCCTGTATGTATACCCATCGGGTCTATATTTTCAATCGAGCAAATAATCACCACATTATCTGCTAAATCTCGCATTACCTCTAATTCGTATTCTTTCCAACCCAGTAGAGATTTTTCTACCAATATTTGGGATACTGGAGAAGCATCTAGACCGTATTGGGCCATAGTTTCATATTCTTCTTGGTTATAGGCTATTCCTCCTCCGGTGCCGCCTAGGGTATAGGCAGGGCGAATAATTAGAGGATATGAGCCTATTTCTGCGGCGATTTCTTTGGCCTCTCCCATGTTACTAACTATTCCTGAAGGGCAAACTGGCACGCCAATTTTGGCCATTGCTTCTTTAAATAACAATCTGTCTTCAGCTTTTTCGATGGCATCTAGTTTAGCACCAATTAGGTCAACTCCGTATTTATCTAATACGCCATTTTTAGCTAAGGTTACGGCTAAGTTTAGTGCCGTTTGCCCTCCCATAGTTGGTAGTAGGGCATCGGGACGCTCTTTTTCGATAATTTTTTCGACTATTTCTGGTACTAATGGCTCAATATAGGTCTTATCTGCCATATTAGGATCTGTCATAATCGAAGCTGGATTAGAATTTACTAAGACTACTTCAAAGCCTTCTTCCCGTAAAGCTTTACAGGCTTGAGTGCCGGAGTAGTCAAATTCACAAGCTTGTCCGATCACAATAGGACCAGATCCTAATAATAATATTTTCTTTAAATCATTACGACGAGGCATAGTTTATATTATCCACACAAATTTACTCTAATCCCAATAATTGTATAGGGTCTTTTTCTTTTCTGCTTGATTATTTTGTCTTCAATTCTTGACTCAGAAATTTTTCTAAAGCTACAGCTACTCCATCTCCGTCTACATCTGGCGCCACCCAATCGGCTATCTGTTTTACTTCTAGAGGAGCACTTCCCATAGCAATTCCTGTCCCTGCATACTCAAGCATTTCTAAATCATTATAGTTATCTCCAATGGCCATAACATTACCTCTGGTAATTCCTAGGATTTCTTCTGCTAGATATTTAACAGCTTTGCCCTTGTTTACTTGAGGATTGATTAATTCTACCAAAGTAGTTTCCGATTGTGTTAAATGTAGATCTGCTGGAGTGTAAACTTTTCTTAAATCTTTGATGAGTTTAGGAATCATTTCTGGAAAGCGTGCCAAGGCTAAAACTTTGGTGGGATCTGCTTTGAGGATATCCTGTAAGTTATCTACGGCTATGGCTTCTATTTGACAGCGATCTGCATATCTTTTTGTTTGTTGAGTTATTTCTTTTACATATAGTTGGTCTTCCCAGTATACATGCAGCTCAAAATAGGGGTTTAAATCTGGAGCTTGAAAATACTTTAGCAATTCTTGAGCTATTCTACTAGATACTGGTAGATGTTGATATTTTTGTTGAGTAGTAGGACATTGCATCCAAGCTCCATTATAGGCTATCAATGGCTGTTCGGCTTTTAGTGTTTGATGAAAGCGTACTGCGGAGCGATACATTCTCCCCGTGGCTACGCCAACGGTGATATTATTTTCCTGGGCTACTTTTACTGCTGATTGGACTTGTTGAGTTATTTCGTTACTTTCGCCTACTAGGGTTCCATCAATATCTAGTACTAGTAGTTTAATTTCGGAAAATGACATAAGATTATTAATGAGTGAATTTTCTGCAATTTTAAGTTTCACTTTGATTTTAACTAAATCTTTTTTTTCTGAAACAACTACCTATGGGTTCTCTGTTTTCTCCAGTTTTCTGGCTGGTAATTACTTTACCTATTTTTTGGGCGATAGATACGGTTATATTTAACAATAACTTTGGCTTCTTAGCTGAAGCTGATTCATCATCGTTTACTCGTCGGGAGGTTTGCGCCATTGTAACCACCATGCCCAATGCTAGTGATACAGAAGAGTTATTAAATCTACTCGGGACTAACCGTGAGGAAATTATTAACAATTTGGAGGCGATGAGTTCAAATATGGCGCAATATAACGCTGAAGGCTACGGTTGGCAAAATGTTATTGATAGTCCAGATGCGTTGCCGCCTCAGCCAAACTCATGGTTAATTGGCGCACTCAGAATAGCCTGTAAAAATTAACACCAACTTTCATCCATTAGAACCAGAATTGTCATCGGTATTTGACTCTTCCTCATGCAAAGAGGCTAATCCAGTTATAACCACGGGTGGTCTATTGGGAAATTTGGCAGTTAATTCAAGTTCACCTCCCATAGCTTCAATATATCTACGCAATGTAGAAAGAAGGAGATCTGTACGTTTTTCCAGCCTAGAAACACTGTCTTGACCAATTTTTAGTAGTTCTGCCATACTTTCTTGTGTCAATTCCTGGGCTTTTCTTATATCTCGAAGAGTCATATATTCAGCAATCAGTTCAAAGGATCTTGCTTCTATTTTTCTCTGCCTTTCTTCGGGAAGGTTTTGGATGATTTGGTCAAGTTTTTTTGCCATTACTTTTCTCCTGTTTCTTCAATTCATTCAGATGGGAATCAAAACGTTGATCGGCTTTAACTATAAGTCGTCTATAAAAAGGCTTTTCTTTAGTTCCTGCCTTGTTACCTGCTACGAGTAAAATAGCCTGTCGTTCAGGGTCAAAGGCAAAAGCTACGCGCCATACTCCATCATTTGCTTTAAAGCGAAGTTCCTTCATGTTTGCATGACGAGAACCCTTGAGTGTATCAGCGTGAGGTCTTTGAAGTGATGGTCCACTAACCTCAAGAAGTTTTGCATAGGCTAGTAATTCATCTTGCACCTCTTCAGCAAGTTCATTGAACTCTGGCTCAAATTCTTCATGAAATAAAACTTGCCATCCCATGCTTAAATTATGGTTCTCAAAACATATTGATTCTGATACATTATAAAATAACTATCAGATGTAAAGCAATATATAGGGCAAAATTTATCAAGTTATCCCTATTCTAACTTTAGTGCGATCGCCTTTTCAACTCAGATCTTGCACCAGCACAAAAGTACTGAAATTCGCCAACAGGCGAGAAGGGGGAGAGGGGGAGAGGGGGAGAGGGGAAGAGGGGGAGAGGGGGAGAAAGATGGTTTTTAAGTATTTGCATCAATATCTCATAATATAACTGATTAAACGGACTTGATATTACTCATTACTTCAAGACTTCAAAACTCATTACTCCAAAACTCCAAGGCGTCAAGACTTCTTACTTCAAGACGTCAAGACGTCAAGACTTCTTACTCATTACTCATTACTCATTACTCATTACTCAGCCATCACCAGTAACTTTGGGTAAAGATGCAAGATCTGAGTTAAACCAGTCTAATGCTCTACAATAGTTAAAATAGAGTTAAGTTTTGTAACAAGAAGGAAAAGAATGGGCTTAAGTTCAAATGTGTTGGGGAAGTTTGTGGCGATCGCCAAGCTATATTGGTTTGGTGAAGAAAAAAAGGGTGCTTTAAGCTTACTCTTACTATTAGGGATTTTACTAATTACCTATACCCAGTTAAGTGTACAGTTAAATACTCAACAGGGTAATATTATTTCTGCCTTATCTACCCAGGATGGAGAAAAGTTTTGGCAAAATGTGCGCAGTTTCTTAATTATCCTAGTAATATATGCCCCTTTGTTCGCCTCTTACAGTTACCTGAGAGAGAAATTAGGCTTATATTGGCGGCGTTGGCTTACTTATAGTTTTTTAGGTAACTACTTCGGCGATCGCTCCTTCTATAATCTTAAGGAAACTGACACAGATATTGACAATCCAGATCAACGTATTGCTGAAGATATTCGTAGTTTCACTCAAGATTCTCTACTATTTTTACTAGTCATTCTACAATCATTATTACAGGTTATCGCTTTTAGCTTTGTTTTGTGGCAAATATCCCAATCTCTAGTAATCTTTTTGGGGGTTTATGCAGTTGCCGGAACGATAATTACTATAGTTATCTATGGAAAGAAACTAATTAAAATTAATTTTGACCAACTACGCAAAGAAGCTGATTTTCGCTTTGGTTTAGTTAGAATCAGAGAAAATGCAGAATCAATTGCTTTTTATCGCGGTGAAGCTAAAGAAGAAGAACAAGTTAAACATAACTTTCAGGAAGTTTTCGATAACTTTAACCTCTTGATTCTCTGGCAAGACTTATATTTAGGCATATTTACAAATATCTATCAGTTTTCCCCCTATATAATCCCTGCCTTAATTATTGGACCTCAAATTCTCAGTGGCGATTTAGAAGTAGGAAAACTCAGTGAAGCAACGGGAGCATTTTCCAGAATTTTCTTCTCTCTCAATATCATTGTTAGTCGCTTTCAATCTTTAACTAACTTTGCTGCTGGTATTAATCGTCTTCATTCTTTTGCAGAATATCTTCAAAACAGTGAATCTAAATCCCCCATACCCCCAGAAGAAGAGAAGTCTACTATAGAAACAGAAATTCAACCCTATTTAGCAGTAAATAATTTAACTTTAGAAACCCCTAATCATCAACGCACTTTAATACAAGATCTTTCTGTAGAGATTAAGCCAGGACATGGTTTACTAATTATGGGAGCAAGTGGTTGTGGGAAAAGTTCCTTGTTGAGGGCGATCGCTGGACTTTGGAATTCTGGTAGTGGTAAAATTATTAGACCTAACTTAGAGGATATGTTATTTTTACCTCAACGTCCCTATATGATACTAGGAACTCTGCGGGAACAATTATTATACCCTCAAGTTGATTTAGAAATAGATAATTCAGAACTAGAAGAGGTATTAAAATTAGTCAATCTACCTCATTTAACCGAGAATTTTGGCGGTTTAGAGGCTAAACAAGATTGGGGAGATGTTTTATCTTTAGGAGAGCAACAGAGAGTGGCTTTTGCTCGTATACTAATAAACAAACCTAGTTATGCTGTCTTAGATGAGGCAACCAGCGCTTTAGATGTTGCCAATGAAGAATCCCTCTACTCTCATTTACAATCTACTCAAACTACCTATATTAGTGTTGGACATCGACCCACCTTGAGAGAGTATCATGATTTAGTATTAGAATTATCTGAAGAAAAAAGCTGGGAACTCAATTATGCAGTAAATTAGCCTGTAGATTGGGCTAAACTCAGACCCTCGCATCTTTACCCAAAGTTACTTGTGGATGAGTCTTGAAGTAAGGAGTAAGGAGTAATATCATGTCCGCTTATATACTTACGATTAAAATAGCAGGGAGCAGGGAGCTTCTGAGCAGGGAGAAAAAAAGTTTTTAACTGTTTGCATTAACGTCTCATAATATAACTAATTAAAGGGACTTGATATAATGAGTAAAAGAATTGATCCTAATCCCTTAAAAATTGATTCTCGCCTGTTGGCCTATTTAGTACATAAGTTCTGGTGCAAGATATGAATTTATAAACATCACGCTATCCTGGTAAATCTTCTAATAAGATGGTGCGTTACACTTCGTTAACGCACCCTACCAGGCTATTTTTTTTGAAAGAAAAATAAATCCGAGATTTATTATTAGTAAAAAATCCTCTCTCCCTGCTCCGGTGCTCCCGTGCTCCGGTGCTCCCGTGCTCCGGTGCTCCCTATTTTCTTTGTCAAGAACGAAACAGCCCTGCGCACCCTACCAGAGGCTGTTTCAATCTCCCAAAAGCGATCGCCTATACCGCCAAAAGAATCATGAGAATTTTACCCTTCTATCCAAACTTCTTCGGTAAATCCTTCTGGTAACTGACTTTGTAAATTACCGAGACGATTCAAAGGCCAAAAACGCACAAAGGCTTTACCAATAAAGTTCTCTTTAGGCACAAATCCCCAGGCATGGGAATCATAGCTATTATTTCTGTTATCTCCCAATACTAAGTATTGGTCTTCTGGTACTACTTGAGGACCATAGTTATATTTGGGAGCTTCTTTGATATAATCTTCTTCTAAAGCCTCGCCATTGACGTATACAACTTGGTTTTTAACTTCTACTGTATCTCCAGGTAAGCCAATAATCCTTTTGATAAAAGCTTGATGATAATTTTCCTCTCTCAAGGTTTGAGTTGGTTTAAATACTACAATATCACCTCTTTTGGGTTCTCGAAAACGATAACTAAGCTTTTCAATCATCAGATGATCGTTAATTTGTAGAGTAGGTTCCATGGAACCGGAGGGAATATAACGCGCTTCTGCAACAAAAGTACGAATTCCTAAAGCTAATACCACAGCTAAAAACAAAGTTTTACCAGTTTCTACCCAAAAATTTTCTGTTTCTTTTTGATCTTTGCTATTTTTTGGTTCTTGTGTTTCTTGTTGAGAAAAATCAGCCATAATTCTATTTATAATAAATTTACCCTTAATTTAATTCTAATCAAATTCACTTCTAATTATCCTAATTATGAAGCTCTATCAAAAGATCCCTATTGTAGAATGTAATGAACCTTTAGTGCCGATTCCTTTAGATATTTTGGGGGTGGAGTCTCCTCATCCCTATCAAAAACTAGGTGCTGATTATGGAGATAAATCACCCTACTACTTACGGGAAAAGGTTATAGATGCTTTGATAGTCGCCCAAACTGAATTACATAAACGCAAACCTAATTGGCGGTTGCAAATTTTTGATGCTTATCGACCAATTAGTGTACAACAATTTATGGTGGATTATACCTTTAACAGTTGTTTAGAAAACCAGGGACTAACTAGAGAGAATTTATCAACAGCTACTGCCGATGATATTTATACTCAAGTTTATCAAATCTGGGCTGTACCTAGTTTAGATTCTACTACTCCTCCTCCCCATAGTACTGGTGGTGCGGTAGATTTAACTTTATTAGATGCTGATGGTAATATTGTGGATATGGGTTCTATGATTGATGAACTCTCTCCTCGTTCTCATCCTGATTATTATGGTACTAGTAACGATTTGCTGAGTTTAAAGTATAACCACCATAGACAATTACTCCTAGAAATTATGAGTTATGCTAATTTTCGGCGTCATCCTGGCGAATGGTGGCATTTTTGCTTAGGAGATCAAATGTGGGCTTGGTTAGAACATCAACCCTACGCCTATTATGGTAAGTGTGAAGATAATCATCTACTTTAGCTATAGCTATCTATTCGCTTCTATAACTCTTTCTCGAATAGGAGGCTCTCCATCAGTTCCAATCACAAAAGTATTATTATCAATAATATAGTTATGTTGACCATCGCTTCCTCTAAATAGATCTCCCTCCTGTATTACAGGGATGCGTGTATATCCTGTACCATCAGGATAGGTCATAATTAATTGGAAACTAGCTTCACCATAGCAAATAGTAATTAAACGGCTTTCAGTACGATAGGTAGCCGCGGGATCTTCCAACCCACAAACACTAAAAGCTAGAGTTGAAATAGGTACAACAGTCAAAGAAGCGATCGCCATTGTTAATGAAGCTATTAATCTAGAGGGAACAATTTTCAACATACTATCTTACACTTAGCAATTATTGAGTTAAGTACTAGTATAAAAATAGCATAGTAAAGCCAAAATATAATCAATGCAGGATTTAAACAAAACAATCATAAAATCACAATATCAATGGCAGCTACAAACCCAAATAGAACCTCCACAATGGTTAATTAATTTAGTAAAAGGAAAATATGCTGCTCAACTTTTGTGGCAAAGAGGATTGCAAACTCCTGAAGCAGTAAAAGCCTTTATTGATACTCAAACATATCAGCCACAGAGTCCATTTGCTTTTGGACAAGAAATGAAATGGGCAGTAAAACGTTTATATCAAGCTAAAGAAACTGGGGAAAAAGTAACTATTTGGGGAGATTTTGATGCTGATGGAGTGACGGCTACTAGTTTACTTTGGGAAGGTTTAGGCGCCTATTTTATTCAAGGAGAGACGATAGATTACTATATACCGAATCGCTTCGGAGAATCCCACGGTTTAAACAAAGAGGGGATCAAAAAACTACAGGAAACCGGAACTAAGTTAATTGTTACCTGTGATAATGGTAGTAATAATTTAGCAGAAATTGCCTACGCTAAAGAATTAGGCATAGATATTATTATTACTGACCATCATACATTGCCGGAGGATAGACCGGAGGTTATTGCTATTATTAATCCCCGTTACTTTGTTGAGAATCATCCTCTCTATTATCTCTCTGGTGTAGCTGTGGCTTACAAGTTAGTTGAAGCTGTTTATTCCAGTTTTTCTCAACAATCTCCTCCCGCAGAATTACTCGACTTAGTAGCAATTGGTTTAATCGCTGATTTAGTTAAACTCCAAGGCGACTGCCGCTATTTAGCAAAATTGGGGTTGCAACAACTGCGAAAACAAAGTGATTTGAAAACCGCTACTCGTCCTGGTGTATTTTATCTACTTACTTTGTGTAAGAAAAATGGCGATCGCCCCACTGATATCGGCTTTGGTATTGGTCCTAGAATTAATGCTGTGAGTCGTATCTATGGCGATAGCCGCTTTGTGGTAGAACTCTTAACTAGTAAAGACGAGCAAAAGTGTAAAAAACTCGCTCAAGAGGCAGAAAAAGCTAATTCTCGCCGCAAATCCCTACAAAAAGAAACTACTGAACAAGTTAGAAGAAAACTCGCCCAATTAGATTTATCTACTACTAGCGTTATTATTTTAGAAGACCCTCAATGGCAACCAGGAGTATTAGGCTTAGTTGCTAGTACCATTTCTAGAGAATATGGTCGTCCAACTATACTGTTAAGTAGCGATGGAGAAAAGGCGAGAGGTTCAGCCCGTTCTATTAATGATATCGATTTATATGAATTAGTCAAATCTCAAGCCCATTTATTAGACCGTTTTGGCGGTCATCCCTTCGCTGCGGGATTAAGTATTCCTCTAGAAAATCTGGATGTATTTATTACCGGAATTAATCAAGTAGCTAGAAATAAATTAATAAATGTTTCCCCTCGACCAATTTTACCCGTGGATTTAGTGGTTACTGTGAAGGAATTGGGACGAGACTTATTTAAAGAATTACAAATATTAGAACCCCTAGGTATGGGTAATCCTATCCCCAAGTTGTTAATAAAAAATTGTGTTTTTGAAAATACCCGTAATGCTAATATTTCAGATTTAAGTAATAATAAGCTCAAATATATAAAAACAACTTTTCAATTGAGAGATAAATCAGTTAATCAGAGTTTTCCGGGAATTTGGTGGGAACATTATTCTAATGAGTTGCCTTTAAATACTAGGTGTGATGTAATTGTTGAGTTAGATTTTAATAATTGCGATTTGAAACCTCAAGTTAGATTAATTGACTGGCAAACAAGTAATGATGATTCTACCCGAGAAAACGATGATGAAAATATAATTATTGACTGGCGCAGTCAAAATATTCCCCAGAAGTTAGATACATCGATACTTTTAGTTAATGAATGTCCTAGTAATTGGACACAAATAATTCAACCCTATCATCAAGCTAGATTAGGACAACAACAACTAGCTTTAGCTTATCATGGTCCTTCTCTAGAGTCCGGTGTAGATATTTGGCAACAGTTGATTGGTATTGCTAAGTATCTACAAAGGACAGGGAAAACTGTTAGTTATTCTCAATTGATTAATAAGCTAGAAATTAGCGATCGCCTTTTGGCTGTCGGGTTAGATGCTTTACAACATATTGGTTTTATTTTAGATACCTCTGAATCAGAATTCGTTAAAGTAATTGACTATAAATCTCCTCAAGAAATAGAGGAACAACAAATAAATGTTTTTGTTAATAGTGTGGCTGAAGAAAAGTTTCAACAGCAATATTTTAGTAAAGTTCCTGTTACTATTGTTCACCATACTTTAGTCAAGTATTAGATCAAATCAAAATCTACTCTAAAGTGGGAAAACCAAATATAAATACTTAAAAACTATACCCCCATTCTAAATTCCCGCCTTCGCGCATTCTATTGACTGTTGGGTTGCACTTTGTTTAACCCAACCTACAAGCTCATATCAATTAATTTGTAGGTTGGGGCAGGGAGATAACCCAACAAATTGTATTCATGAGTCCGAAAAATGCTATATATCAATTAATTTGTAGGTTGGGGCAGGGAGATAACCCAACAAACATGAGTAATGAGTAATGAGTTTTGAAGTAATGAGTTTTGAAGGTAGCCTGTAGCCTGTAGGTTGGGGCAGGGAGATAACCCAACAAACTGTTATAGCAATGAGCGTTGTAGTGTTAACAATATTTATATTTACAGATCCCCCCAACCCCCCTTAACAAAGGGGGGCTTTTCATGATAACTGTAAACATCTATTTGCTCATTGCTATAATTCGTAGGTTGGGTTGAGGCACGAAACCCAACAAATTGTTAAGTTTTGTGCTACATTCTATAAATGAACAAAGAAGACAAGCATATATTGAAATAATCGCTCAACTCCTCCAATGTCCCCAAGGAGAAGAAATCAATATTTTACAAGCCAATAGAGAATTAGTATAATTCGTAGGTTGGGGCAGGGAGATAACCCAACAAACATCAATCTTATCACCATCGACTTTGACTGTTGGGTTGCACTTTGTTTAACCCAACCTACAACTAAATCCCCTTAATTAATTCCTAGTAGTAGGGGCGCTCATACAAAGCGCCTATCGCTCATACTATCTATTACAAAAATTAATTAGAAAATATAGTGTACTTTTGATGAATTTTTTGAGCTGCATTACTTGCCCTGTCTCAGTCGTATCTATTTAAACCTTGTTTTTAGCATAATTGAGTCTGTAGAACCAAAATTGGTTTCCACATATTATCAGGAAATCCTGACATAATTTGGTGCGTTACTATTCAAGACTTCAAGACTTCTTACTCATTACTTCAAAACTCATTACTCATTACTCATGTTTGGTGCGTTACGGGCTTCGCCCTAACACACCCTACTAATACTACTAAATTCCCTTAATTAATTCCTAGTAGTAGGGGCGCTCATACTTGCGCCCTTACAAAAGCTAAATTATACAGAGAAGGCAGCAGGAAGCACCGGAGTAGAGGAGAAAGAGGGTTTTTAAGGATTTACATCAATATTTAATTATATAATTAATTAAATATTGATGTTGGGTTTCGTGCCTCAACCCAACAAATTGTTAAGTTTTGTGCTACATTCTATAAATGAACAAAGAGAGGGGCGCTCATACAAAGCGCCCTAGCAAAGCGCGTAACGCACTAAATTATACAGAGAAGGCAGCAGGAAGCACCGGAGTAGGGGAGAAAGAGGGTTTTTAAGGATTTGCATCAATATTTAATTATATAATTAATTAAACATTAATGTTGGGTTTCGTGCCTCAACCCAACCTACAAAATCTACAAAATTTAGTCTGAATACGCCTTTAGGGTCAACCAATTTTTAAGGGCGATCGCATTAATTC